>CAYQPF010000140.1:11873-13452 GCA_964419225.1 uncultured Candidatus Cloacimonadota bacterium
CTACTTAAAATCCTACCTGGCTGTAGAAAGCCTGACCAAAGATTACCGCAACAGCTTCTACCGTTTCTGGGATAATGTGGATAACCATTACAATTTTAATGCTTCCTTTATCTATGCTTATCATTTTTCCCCGGAGGGCTTTTCCCATCTTTTCGAAAATAAACTTAAAGAGCAACTCTGGGATAATCTTTTTCTTGCAATTATCAATCTCTCGTGGGGTGTCTTACCTTTACTTGTCATCTTAGCCTGGATGCGGAAAGTCCTCTTCAGAAAGAAGCCTGTTGAACCTGAGCCTGAAGACGACGACGAAGAAGAATATGAGTTTATTCCCGAGGGTGAAGAAGAAAAACAACACTGATATCATTCCTGAAAATTAAAAACCACCAATTTCATCCTCCTTTGGGGCCTCTTTCTTTTCTCTCTCATACTCTTTGCCTACTGATTACCCTTTACTTGCCTGCGGGTTTACATTTTTATCAATCCTTCTCCCTTCCATTGTGTCCATACAGTCCATATAGTCCATATAGTCCATTTTTCCACCTTCCCCGACTTTCATCTCTCAAATGCACTCCTCGCACGACTCCAGACTCACGACTCATGACTATAGACTTCTCCCTCCCACTGGCACTGATTACCTACTTCAAAGGGTAGATCACAATTTGGTTCTCATCTATCGGATAGTAAGTGAATACCCAGCCCTTCTGAATACTGCATCTCAAATGCCTGGCCACAACAGGATCATATTGTTCGATTTTGTGTAGGACACCGTTTATATCATTAAAAATGCAATTCCGGACTTTTTGCAAAGCCTGGTCCGGAAGCTTGCTCCTCTTGTTTTCGGCAAAACCTTTCTCCAGATAATCTATCAGGAAATCCTTACGCTCTTTTAATTCTTCTGCTTTTTTCGAATCATTGTTCGTTATGGCTTCTGCCTGTTGATCAATTATTTTACATAATTCTTTTTTTACTTCCCTGATTGTTTTAATATCGAAGATGGGAGAAATTACGGTATTACAGTAATAATCCTGATACACTGATTCTAAAACTGTTTTAATCTGATCATTTCTTCTTACTGCAAACACTCCCTTTTCATAAAAGAACAGTTCAAGTACGGAAACTGCTTTTCCAACATTGCTTATCAGTTGATAGAGATATTCGCATCCTTTCAAACCTTTAATCTGAAATTGTTCTCCTGTGTCTTTGTTTACAAAGGAGTAGTGGTTCTGCTTGCGGTATTGCTTCTTATTTTGGGTAATATAGTAAAGCATTTTTCCTCCTCTTGTTTATTTGGATTTGCTTTTTTGTGGTAAAAATAAAAATACGGGAACCATTCTATAATACTACGGTGTTCCTTTATGTAAATAACTAATTTGAACTTAAAAAGTTTCATTTAAATTTTTTTTTTGTAACTTCTCAGATGTTTTCCAAGACTGTCTCCACAAATGTCTTTAAATAAAGGCACCTCAATCCTGATACCAATTATCGTCCTTATTGTCCCTATCGTCCATACTGTCCATATAGTCGATTTTGTCCATTTCCGGAAATACTTTCTCCCAATTCTCAGTGCCAATTTATGAAA
>CAYQPF010000141.1:0-13349 GCA_964419225.1 uncultured Candidatus Cloacimonadota bacterium
CTTAATGGGTTTTAGAGTATATCGGAATAATGTACAACTCACTCCTACTCTCATTATTCCGGCAATTCTTGAATTTGATGATAACGGTTTGGATGAAGGCATTTACGTATATTACCTTACTGCCGTATATACTGATGGAGAATCCGTGCCTTCCAACAGTGTAAACGTAGAAATCGCTGGTGCAGATCCGACTGTTTTGTTCGAAGATGGTTTTGAAAATCACCCTGACTTCTCGATTGATTTCTATCCCTGGTCCTGTAATGACATAGATATGTCTGAAACATACGGCATCGAGAATGTGGAATTCTTACATTCCGGCGAACCTATGGCTTACATTATCTTCAATCCGTCTGCTACTGAGCCCCCTATTGCCGATCTTATTCCGCATACCGGAAATAAGTTAGCTGCCTGTATTGCCTCAACCACTCCTCCCAACAATGACTGGATGATCACTCCTCAAATGACCTTGGGCACTTCGGTCAGTGTTAAATTCTGGGCTAAATCCTATACAGATGAGTATGGTCTCGAAAGATTCAGAGTAGCAGTAAGTACTACCAATACTGAGCCAACCAGCTTTAACTACATCAGCGGAACCACAGATATTCTGGCACCTATCGATTGGACACAATTTACTTATGACCTGACAGTCTATGCCGGCCAGACAGTTTACATTGGAATTCAGTGCGTATCCAACGATGCCTTCATCTTCCTGGTGGATGATTTTCAGGTATTGTCGGTCGGAGGTATAGATACTCAAGATCCTGCGACCCCTGTTTTGACTACAGAACTGAGAACAAATTATCCTAATCCTTTCAATCCGGAAACAACTCTTAAATACTCAGTTAAAGACAGCGGACCGGTAGTCTTGGAGATCTTCAACAGTTTAGGACAAAAAGTAAAAACTCTGGTCAATGAAACCAAGTCTGAGGGCAATCATCAGGTAGTTTGGAATGGGAAAGACAATTCCGGAAAACAAGTTGCCAGCGGGATTTATTTCTCTAAAATGAAATCAGGTAAATTTACTTCCACCCGGAAAATGCTCCTCATTAAATGAGGACTAGCGTCCAGCAACATAAGCATGGAGCATATTTTCTGGTATTATATGCAGGATATTGACATATGTACGTAGGGGCAGACCTGTGTGTCTGCCCAATCGCTCTCTTCCCCCAACCTAATACATAATCCTCTAACCTCCCCATCTCCCGTCCATTGTGTCTATAAAGTCCATACAGTCCATTTTCAATTTTAATATTTTGCCAAAAAATGAAAGAATTTAACCCGTAAGGTACTAAGACCTTCCTACGCACACTGCACAGTTCGGGTTACATGGCTACTTGATCAGGAGCATTTTTTTGGTTTCTGTTTTGTTGCCGGCAGATATTCTATAGAAATATATTCCGCTGGTAGCAGCTTGGCTTTTGTTGTTTTTCCCATCCCAGAGTTGATGATAATTCCCTGCAGACTGGGTTTCGTTAACCAGATTCCTGACCAGTTGTCCTTTGGTGTTGTATATATTAAGGTTAACTGTTTGGGTTTTGGAGAGGTTATAGGATATTGTAGTAGAGGGATTAAAGGGATTGGGATAGTTCTGTTTCAGGATGGAACAGGGATTTGAGGTTATCTCATTAATCCCGACGATATTATTGTTTTCAACTAATTGAGTCAGGTTGAAATCCAAAGCCATGTATTTGACTGTACCGCCTACCCATTCAGGACCTTGTACACTTCTGCCATATTCCAGATCATCGAAAAAGAGAAAGTGCACTCTTGCCTGAGTATCGCCATTATTATCTGTATATTTTTCGACATCATCACAGGGGTAAATATATTCAGGAATCATTCCGCCGAAGATTTCCGGCTGTTCAATACTGTTCAGGTAAAAAGGCCTGCTCCAGTGTTTTCCGTTATCCAGAGAGATTTCCACAACAACCTCAGGAACGTCTTCCCAGACTGCGTAATTCAGATTACCATACTCGTTAAACTGTTGAGATTTATAACTATTCTGCCAGACAGCCACCAGAATATTTTCATTGGGAACAGAGGTAATTCGAAAGTTATTCTCATTAGAGGTGTCGTAATAATCCCACCAATAGCAGGGGAAATCGGTTACCACAGTACTGTCTGCAATTCCATTGTTATCTGTATCCCAGGGGACAAAGATCTGCCCATCATCTTCATAATTGAAATAATTGGCATCATTCTTACCTTTGGGTTCAATATCCAGAACCTTGAACTGATGATTATTAAAATCATATTGAACATCTTTGACAAATGAAAAATGTGGATAATAAGATCCATGTTTCATAAGATTATAACTGTTGATCATATGCAGTCTGTTTTCTGAGTCCAAAAATACATTTCTATTTTTTGAATGCAATGGAGCAAAATAAAGACTGTCCTGATTGTTGCCCAAGGAATCTGTCACATAGAATTCAGAATTAATTCTATCCAGAGTAAAATCTCCCATACCATAGTTGTTATTGTAGAGGACAAACAAATCTGGTTCAGAAATGTGGAGGGAATCAGTGGAAAGAGTTCCCATGAATCCGACCAGAGAGCCTTTACAAAAGAAAGAAGTAAAAGGGCGGTGGTAAGTAGGGCTGTTGTGCCAGTCATCGAGTTGAGGAATAGTTCTGGAAGTCCAGATCAAGGGAGAAGTCCCATCGAGCATTTCAGTAGTGTAATCAGCGTATAAGAGAACAACATTTTCTGAAGGCATATTTACATTTGTGATACCTTCATTATTCGCATAAATATAAGCTCTTCTGTATTCGTTACCCAAGGGTGAATCCGAGACAAAGACATTGGGCCAGAGAAACTGATCAGCATTAGGCAGATTGTCTATAATGAGGGAATTTGTTGCCCAATGGTTATATGTGTCAAACAAATGCCAGGGATCATAAGAGAAGAAGCAATCCAGACGATTTGTGCCAGTACTGTCAGCATGCCAGGCAACCAGAGGATCATTGGTGACCGGATCTAAAACAATACTGGGGTATCCTTCTCTTTGGGTGCCGGCAGTAATTCTGCCTGTGTATGTATTCTGTCCATTCTGAATATAGCTGTAATAAACCTGTCTTAAATAACTTTGGTCAGCAGGCTGGGCGTGATAAACAATGTAGATGTTACCATTATTCTGCATTCTGATGGGCAGAGAATAATATCCGCCCATGAAATAGTCATTGTAAGAGAACATCAGAGAAATGGCAGGATATGCAACAGAAACCTGAGCAGGAAGAGTTCTTTCAGTTTGTTGGGCAGTATTATTGATCGTGGGAATGGCAAGAACTGACAAGGCTGCTAAAATAATGAAAACAATTAGACTATACTTTTTCATACAATCCTCTTTTTACTTTTTTTCCTCTCTTTGCTGGAAAACATTTATATACTCAAATTAAATTGGTTTTCGGTATGATGATAATCTAAAAAGGACACCCTTTCGGGGCGAATTCCTTAAGAGATCTTCTCCGATGGCTTCCGCCATCGGCTATCAAGCAAGTCTGCACCTTCGGTGCAAAAATTGATTTGCTCTATTTCCAAGATAGTTTTTCCCAAAACCAAATAAGGATTAGTATATTGTATTTTTTTTAGAAATCTGTCATGAATTTTACCCGGATTGTGCTGTAGATGACAACTCTTGATTAATCTTTATTTTACTGCAAAACTCGATATGAACCAAACTTCCTCACTACCTTTAAAATATCCCAAGAACCGCTATCTCTCAACAGTCCGTCTCCCTCCATTAATAATTAATAATTATTCTCCCCCGTTCAACACTTCTTTGACTTTTTCCGCTAATTGATGCGTGTCAAAGGGCTTAGATAAATAGGGGTAATCTGCATCCCAGAATCCGTGCTGCTTCAAGGAATCTTTTGTATATCCGGACATAAAGATGACTTTCAGATCCGGTTTGAACACAAGCATTTTATCGTAAAGTTCTTTCCCGTTCATGCGAGGCATGACAATATCTGTTATGAGTAAATCAATTTTCTTCTGATCATTTTTTAAAAGCTCTAAAGCTTTATAACATCCGGTAGCAGGTAAAGTAGTATAACCCATTCTTTCCAGAAGTTTGGAGGTTAATTTAAGAACATCCTCGTTGTCTTCGACAATTAGAATTGTTCCTGCCCCCTTGAAATTGATGTCGGGAGGAGAAGTTAGTTCGACCATATCTTCAGTTTCTTCAGAAGCTGGGAAATAGAGGTTGAAGGCAGTTCCTTTGCCTAATTCACTTTCTACGGTAATGAATCCCTCATGTTGTTTAACTATGCCATAGACTGTGGATAAACCCAATCCGGTGCCTTTTCCGATATCTTTTGTGGTGAAAAAAGGGTCAAATATTTTACTGATAATATGTTTTTCAATTCCTATTCCACTATCTTTAACCTGAAAATGGACATAATCGCCTGGATTGAATTTTTCAATTGTTTCCAAATGCCCTGAATCGAGATAGTACTTATTTGTGGTTAAAGTCAGATTCCCACCTTGGGGCATGGCATCCTGAGCGTTGACAACCAGGTTTAAAATAACTTGTTCAAGTTGCCCAATATCACCTTTAATTATACAGGGGTCAATATTAAAAGATCTGACTATTGTCACATTTTCTTTTATTGTTCGACGCAGCATTTTCTCAAAGCTTGTCACAACTTCGTTCAAATTTATGATCTTCATTTCGAGGGTTTGTTTACGGGCAAAGGCCAGTAATTGGCGTGTTAAGTCACGGGATTTCTTACCTGCTTCAATGATTTGAATAATATTATCCCGGAAAGGATGATTTGTTTCTAAGGAGTAATAGATAATTTCAGAGTAACCGATAATCACAGACAGCATATTATTAAAGTCATGGGCGACACCGCCTGCTAACCGGCCGACAGACTCCATTTTAGTGGATTGATTAAGTTGACTTTCCAGTTTTTCCTTTTCTTCCTGAGCGATTTTACGGCTGGTAATATCTTCTAGTGTTGTAAAAACCTGATAAGGCAGCATTTCACCAGGTTTAAAAAGAGGGGTAGAATTGAATATAATCCATTTAGGTTCAACTGTATTTTCTTTGATTAACCCTATTGTGATATCTTTGATCTGATTTCCGGTTCTTAAAGCAAGATGAGGAGGTAACTCGATTGAGGGGAAATGTTCGCCATTTTCCCGGATATAATTCCATTCCGGGTCGATTAAGTTTTTTCCTTTGAGAAAAGCCAGTGGGTAGCCCAGAATTTTTTCGGCAGCCGGATTAACTTCGATAATTTTTCCTTCTGCATTCTGAGATATACCTCCCTGAACCATTGTTTCAAAAAGAGTACGGTAATTACTTTCACTCTCCCTTAAGGCAGATTCTGTAAGTTCAATTCTGTTTTTAGTGTCCCATTCCCGGCGTGCTCTTTCAATAATTCGGGGCATCTCATTAAAAGTTGATTCCGATTTCACAATATAATCCAAGGCACCTGCTTTGATAGCCTGAACTGCTGTTTCTTCATCACCGTAAGCTGTCATGATCAGGATTGGGATATTTAAATCACAAACTTTGGAAAGGATATCCAAGGCTTTACCATCCGGCAGATTCAAATCCGATAAGATCAAATCCGGCTTACATTTATGAAGTTGGTGTTGAAATTCTTTCAATGTCCTCGCTGTTACAACTTCAGATACATTCTCAGAATATTCCAAAGACCGCAGAATAGCTTCTGCATGGGCCAGATCATCTTCTAAAAGAAGAATTTTAAACATATTGTATCCTATTTATTGGGGATATGTATTCCAAGCTAACCAGTAAAATCCAAAGGTTTCCAATAACTCGGAAAACTTGTCAAAATCCAGAGGTTTAACCAAATAACTGTTTACCTTATAAGAATAAGCACGTAAAATGTCAATCTCTCCGTTGGAAGTTGTCAGAATGACCACCGGCATATCGCTCAATTCTTCACTCTCACGAATTGCTTTCAGCACTTCTAAGCCATCAACCTTGGGTAATCTCAAATCTAACAGGATGATATGAGGTCTGGGACTGGTTTCCGGATCGGCATAATCTCCCTGACGAAACAGATAGTCCAGAGCCTGTTGACCATCCGAAACATGTTTAATGCAATTAGCCAATCTGCTCTTATCCAAATTCCGCATGGCAATTTCTGCATGACTCAGATCATCTTCAACATATAAAATTAAGATCGGTTCTCCATTCATATTACTCTCCTTACTCTCCTATTTTTGTTTGTTCTAAGGTAAAATAAAATACTGTTCCCGCGTCAACACCCTCAGAAACAAACCAGATCCGCCCTTTGTTAACTTCAACAATTCTTTTGACTAATGCTAAGCCGATCCCTGTCCCCTCTGTGGTATTATCCAGTTTTTCAAACAAGCCGAACAATTTGTGCTGATATCTAAGATCAATCCCTTTTCCATTATCTTTGACAGATAAAACTATTTCTTTGTTAATATACTCACAACCTATTTCGATGCGGATCTCTTCATTTTTCCTGCTGAATTTAATGGCATTATCAATCAAATTCTGGTAAAGCTGGATCAATCTCTGAAAATCTCCATATAAATACACAGGTTTTTCAGTCATAAATATTCTGGCTTTACTTTGCTGGATGTTCCCGGCTAAAAGATCACATACTGAATCGATAATCTGTTTCAAAGGGAAAAATGATTTCGGATTATCTTTGCGGCCAATTCTGGACAATTCCAACAGTTCATCCAAAAGATTTCCCATCTTATCTGCAGCATTCTGGATAAAACTCAGATCTTTGATCACTCTCTGCTCATCCTTCTTTTCCAGATCCTGCCTCAAATAGGCAGAAAAAGCTTTAATAGTTACTAATGGACTCTTCAAATCGTGAGATACCGTATAGGTAAAACGAGCTAATTCCTCATTCTTTTTTCGCAGCTCTTCTTCCCTTACAATACCCTCGGTCACATCTTCAAAAACAGTGGCAAATTGTCCTTTCTTAGGTGAAATCACTGAGATCAAAAAATGCTTTTTCAGGGGAGGAAAGTAGGTTTCAAATCTGTAAGGTTCGCCTGTATCAGCTACGGTAGTGAATTCTTTTAAGTAGGGTGCTTCTTCAGTTCCATAAATTACATGAGCTAATTTGCCGACTATCTTCTCCGGCTTCAACCCTGTATGTGCTTCATAAGCAGAATTTACTTCTGTAACACGGTAATTTATAGGCTGGCCACTTTCATCGTAAATCACTTCATGCAAAGCGACCCCTTCAGTTATATTCGCAAAAAAAGTCCTAAATTTGCTTTCACTGTCTCTTAAAGCCTCTGTACTCTTATAATTTTCAACCACTTTCCAGACTGCATTCATTAACAAAGTTAACTGATTTTCATCCGATGAGTCATAATCATCATATTTATTTGCCACACCTATAACGGCGATTATTCTTTTTTCATTGAGCATAGGAATAGACAAAAATCTTTTTATCCCGGGGTTTTGATTAACCTCTTCCGCCATTCCGCATTGGTTACACAGAATAGACTTGCCTCCAAAGAAGACTTCTTTCCAAAGCGAAGAGTCCTTTTCCGGAACAGGAATAGCAGCTTTGTTATCATTCTGTGTCCAACTCTTTAAAATAAAATCTTTTAGATCAGCATCATAAAGATATATATAACCAAGCTGACTCTCCGTTAACTTGATTGCTTCACTAAGGGCAAAATCTATCAGGCCTCTGTATTCCTTTTGAGGATACTGGAAGATTTCCAGCAAGATCCGAATCCTTTCATTATTCTTTTTTATCTCTGCGGTAGCTTTCTTTTTTTCAGTAATATCCGTTAAACTAAACTGGATTAAGGTATTTCCTTCATGATTGAATTTCATCAAATTTACTTCAGAGTCCCAAATTGTACCATCAGCTCTCTGATGCTTCCATTCGAAAATATGCGAGCCATTTTTTAAACAAATACCAACCATTTCTTTGGCTAACACTTCTGATCGCACCCCGTTACTCTGGAAGGGACAGGAAAAATCCAAAGGACTCTTTCCGATAATCTCTGATTTACTTTTGTATCCATACAACTTTACAGCAGCCATATTACAGTCCATATACTTACCTGTGCGTGGTTCCATTACGACCAGGGGAATATTTGATTCATCGAACAATAATCTTGTATAATGCTGGCTTGTCCTTAACTGTTCTTCAACAATATTCATTTCAGATATATGTTGAATTTGAAGTAAATTCTGATAAGCAAGGGTTGATAGCTGACTGGCAAAGGCATATAATGTATTGGCAACAGCCGTGAACCTCTCGTGAGACATAACCGGTACATATAAAAATTCAGCAGCCAATTCTTCCGGATCAACCTCAATTTCTTTGGCATATTTTCTGATTTGATCCACATTTTGTGTTTCATCTCGTACCTGTCCGATCAGCCAGTTCCCAATATGCTTACCCCCAACATGGAGACTCGCTCCCGCATCCCACAATCCACCACTTAAACAAGGCTGGATAACAGGGCCACCTGTATTGAATCTGCCTATCTCAGCATCGGATTTAAAGCAATTTGCCTCTCCTTTACAGGATTTTCTGACAATACCTAAACAAAACCTGGTAAAATTACTGGGTTTTGTGATTGGTACTCCCTGTGGATCTGTAATTATGGAAGCAACTCCTGTCGCATTTGCAAATAGATCCTGCAAATGTTGAATATCCTCTAAATTAAAAAGCTCGGTAAATTTTAACTCGTCTGTCTTAATTGGTTGAGGAGTACATTCCAATTTTTCAGTATAGCTCTTTTCCTTTGAATCTCGATCCTTTAGTAGATAACTGCCATTATTCTGAAGCTCCAGTCTTATTGAAATCGGGAGTTGAAAGAACATTTCACAAATTCTCTCAAGACGTAGAAATCTGTCTGAAGTTTGATTTTCAGAATTCAATCTGCTCAGAATATGCTCAATTATTATGGAAAAGTTTTCCCAACCGTTTTCTTTTACATAACAATTGAAACCCTTACTACATAAGTAACGCAGTAAAATCTGATTTTCTTTTTCAAATACAAAAAGTACTTTTTCCCAGGACTCTGTAATATTGAAAGTTTCTCTTTCTGAAAGATCGTATGACTCTCCCGAAATTGGAAAAACTAGTATTTCCTTGTCTAACAAATCGGTTTGGGTAATTACCTCAGAAAATTGCATGTTATAGTATTTTGTATATTTCAGTTCCAGAATCTTTCTATCTTTTTCTGATATATTAACAAACAAAACATTTTTCATATACATACTAACCCCATTTTGAAAAACTAAACTCAGACAAAGTTAATAACAGAGGTTGTTTCTTGTCAAGATATTAGTCGATTAATTCATACGAAAAAACACCACTAACAACAATAACTATTTAAAGTTCGTATTAAATGATTTCAGGTCTGAGAGTTCTAATACCTGATATATGGTATCTGAACCAAATGCTGGACGCTAGTCCTTATTTGATAAGTATTGCTTTTTCGACCTTCCGGCATTCACTGGTTTGTAGGACAATAAAATACACTCCGGAGCCCAAAGACATATTCCGGTCATCTTTGCCATTCCAGATAATCTCATAATTTCCGGCATTTCTGTATTCCTGCACAAGAATGCTTACTAACTGTCCTTTCATATTGAACACTTTGAGAGAAACTTCTCCCTGTTTTTTCAGAGAATAGGAAATTGTTGTACTGGGATTAAAGGGATTAGGGTAATTCCCCAAAGAATAATTCGCAATCTGGTACGGATCATTTCCTGATATCACATGAAAAACAGTTACTTCAACCTCCTGAGTAACGCTTGCACCCATCGCATCCGTGACCGTCAGTGAGATATTTTCCACTCCGAACCAGTCATGTGCCGGAGTGAAAGTTGCATTCATATTGGCTGTTGTAACCGTAATATGCTCGGAACTTTGGGCCGTAAGAAACAGGACTGTATTATCCAAATCATAAACCCAAAGAGCCATATTCAGAGTTTGGGGTTGATTTTCATTCATCGTCATTGTATTAGGAATTTCAAAAACAGGGGGATCATTCACAGAATTAACTACTACCGAAGTCTGATCAGTAATTACAGCCGGGTCATCCAGTGGATGCAGTGATACAATTAGGGAAGTTGTACCATTCCAGTTGGGATCAGGAATGATGTGAATACTATAACCATTGGATAAAGTTGTTATATGAGCTCCTCCCTGTACACTGACATACATATCTTCTGAATTGTAAAAATTACTCGAGATATATGGAGAAAGATCAACTGTTAGAGGTATGTCTTCGGAAACAGTAATGTTTACAGGTAAATTTAGAACGAGAGTTTTTGTAAATAAGTCTAAATGGTAGGTATTTACTACACTTAAATCAGCCGAAGTAACATTAACCAAAAATTCACCATTTAGGTTGGATGGTATTACAATATTGAATTGTGCATAGTAGTTTTGGGGAATTACCCATAAAGTAGGCACTGTAGTTGTATTTACAGGCAATGGTATTGTCTGATTCATATTATCCGGATCGAAATTATCAATAACAGTATTGTTTACAAAGACAAAAGCCAACAGGGCATTATCCTCAGATGGCGGTGCTCCAAAAGGAATTTGGAACAAATTATCCGGCCAGCTTCCTATCTCCGTATTTACCTGTGAATTCAAAGTAACCGGTGAGATAATGACTTTTTGTTCACTCTCATCCCAAAACCGGAAAAACAGGAATTCGTTAGCTGTTTGCGAAAAGACCTGAATCATGCAACAAGACACACTGTCTATTGTCGAAATGATTGACTTGCCTCTTAAAACCAATTGACCGTTTGATACGGTAAAAGCTGCCAGGACATCACCCGCTTCAACAGGCAGGTTCTGTACTTGAATCTGGGCACTAATGACCATAGAACCGGGAAGAATTTCAGGATTGCCCCAAGGATCAATTGCTGATAAAAGACCTGTCAGGACCACAAACAAAAATAGTAATATTTCTTTTTTCATAATTCTATACCTCATTAACTACTTGTATCATGTGCTTACATGAATCTAATTATCACTACTGAAATATGATATCTGTACCATACGCTGGACGCTAGTCCCCTCATTTCAAGAGTAAAAGCTTCAGGGTTTGAGTTTTATTGGCTGCAGAAAACTTACAGAAATAGATCCCGCTGGTGACAGCTTTGTTCTGTGCATCAGTTCCATTCCAAACAATGTGATGTTTGCCTGCATTTAGTTCAGCTTTAACAACAGTTTTAACCAATTGCCCTTTTGAATTGAAGATCTCAATAGTGGTTTTGACCGCTTGGGCTAAAGAAAATTCCAGAGTTGTTGACGGATTAAAAGGATTAGGATAAGCTTTTTTTAACTCTGTAAAATCAGGGATATTGTTGCCTAAACTGTTCGAAACAGGGTCAGCCAAGTGGTAATAAGTGTTGGTTTGATAATCGCCAAGAGTTGTGAATGGCTCGTAACTCAGGCTGTTGGAGAATTTCCAGACTTCGTTTGTGGAGGGTCTGAGCATTCTAAAAAAGATTTGTTCTCCGGAATTATCTCCAAAGATCTGAATCATCGTCCTAATCATGCCTTCAGTATCCCTGAATGTACTTTGCCCTCTGAGCTCGTTCCCGCTGAAGGCTAACAATATATCACCTGCTTCCGCTGATTCTGCATCTGCCATGATTACCTGACTTCCGGGATAGATCACAGGCTGACCATATTGCGTCGCTGGAGAAAGCATATTAGTAGATTGTTCCCGGGCTGAGTTCAAAGGATAAATCAGCATTCCTGGTGCATCCATCTTTATCCAGTATGCTTTGTTAGGAGATAATATTAATAATGTATTATTAGGATTACCAGGAATATATACCCCCTCAGTTCCCCGTACTTCCAAAACACTGGTATAAATCGTAGCTAATGCAGACTCGACACTGATTTGGGTTTGAGGTAAATATCCCACTAAATTCCAGCCGGTTAGTAAATTTATAGGCAATGTTAGATCAAGATATTCTCCAAAAGTGTTAAAAGTTTGAGAGTATCCGACTTTAACATAATAACCGGAACCAGGAACAATATTTACAAGAGTGTTAATCGGACTCTCAGGTATATAAATCCCTGCCGGAGATTTCACCATCTTCAGATTATTCCCCAATGGTCCTAAAATATGGCCTATTGTGTGATTTGTTGTAGTGATAGGATATGTAAAAGAATTCCATCCCTGGGTAAACGGAAAAGAATGTGACACAGGATCTTCGTTAAAATCAATATCTAGTCCCACTACATAAACATGACCTCCGATATCATTGCCATTTCCCAGTTCACTGCTCCCGTAACTCAAATCGTTATAAAAGGTTAAATAAAGTAACCCACGCTCATTTCCTAAATCCAGAATGTCGTCTGCAGGATATACATATTCAGGAACCATATCTGCAAATTCCGGAATAAATTTATTCAGAACAATTGGATCTCTCCAATACAAGCCGTTTTCGGAAACTGAGATCATGATCTCCGGAGCATTCTCCCACGCTGTATATGTCTCGTTCTCATACTCATTAAACATCCTGGATTTCGTTGATTCCTGCCAGACAGCTGCCATCCAGGGCTGAGTCTTGCTTTTGGTGATCCTTAAATTATTTTCCTGGGCAGATTGCTCTGCCTTCCACCAGTAATGGGGAAAGGTTGAAGCTATGAACCCCAGCCCCCCGCTATTAATGCTATCAATCACTCCATCTTCATCCAGATCCCAAGGCAAATAGGGATCACTATCATTAGGATCAGCACCACGGGGCCAAAGATCGGTAACTTGGAAATTATTGGTATTTAAATCGTAAGACACTGTTTTCACACATTGCAGATCCGGATAATAATTAGTAGGGCTCTGCAACCCCCAGCAATTAATCATCGTTACTTTTTGAGTTTCAGGATCATAAACTGAATTGAAATGACTGGAGTTTATCGGTGAAAAATAAAGGGTTGAATCCGGGAAAAAGTCAAGAGGATTATCCACATATTGCTCAGAGTTTTGGATATCAAGGATAAAATCCCCTTCTCCATAATTAGTATTATATAACACAAAGAGATCGGGTTCACTAATAAGTATGGAATCCATTTCCAAATAACCTATAAAACCTACTTCACCATCAGAACCGGCAAAGAAAGAATAATGGGGACTGTGTTGAGCGATATCATTATGCCAGGCATCCATTTGTGGAATAGTTGTGATTGTCCAATCAAAATAACCTGTTCCGTCCATCATTTCTGTAGTAAAATCTGTATAAGCAAGTTTAACATTTTGGGATTGGGTTCCAGCAGCCCCGGGAGTATTATTCCTGCCCAATATGTACAATCTTCTATACTCAGTACCCAGAGGTGAAGGCCCGAACTTAACTTCCGGATAAATAAATTCATCCG
>CAYQPF010000142.1:0-13294 GCA_964419225.1 uncultured Candidatus Cloacimonadota bacterium
ATGGGTTGTCGATTCACTCCCCTCTCTTCTCAAGAGAGGGGCCGGGGGTGAGTTTCTCCACTCTGCCGACTGCCTACTGATCACTCCCTCTTCTGGTAATTCGGTGCTTCCTTGGTAATCGTAACATCGTGCGGATGACTTTCCGACAGTCCGCTGGCAGTGATCTCTATAAATCTTGTTTTTGTACGTAATTCTTCTATGTTGGCAGCACCGCAATAGCCCATACCGGCTTTGAGTCCGCCGATCAGTTGATAAAGGAAATCTCTTAAAGGTCCTTTGTAAGGAACCATTCCTTCGATCCCTTCGGCAACCATTTTGTTCTCATCTTTTGTTTCTTCCTGGAAATAACGGTCTTTACTCCCTTTCTTCATAGCTCCAATAGAGCCCATACCTCTATAAGATTTGAATCTTCTGCCATTATAGATCACAAACTCACCCGGACTTTCATCTGTTCCGGCCAGCAGACTTCCCAGCATTACTGTATGTGCACCTGCAGCAAGAGCTTTGACTATATCACCGGAATATTTGATTCCACCATCAGCTATGACAGGAACTGAATATTGGGAAGCGATCTCCACACAGTCCATGATAGCAGTTAGTTGTGGTACTCCCACTCCGGCAACGACTCTTGTGGTACAGATCGAACCTGGTCCTATGCCGACTTTAATTCCATCCACTCCGGCATCAATAAGAGTTTGAGCCGCATCTGCAGTAGCGATATTCCCGGCAATGATATCTATTGGAAGCTTATTTTTAATTGCTTTGATAGCTTTCAGAATATTCACATGATGACCATGTGCTGTATCAATAACGATTACATCAACCTGATTCCGGACTAATTCTTCGGCTCTTTCCAGAAAATCTCCACTCACACCCACACCGGCACCGACGAGCAGTCTGCCTCTGTAATCTTTGGCAGCAAAGGGATTGGATATATTCTTCATGATATCCTTCACAGTGATCATGCCGGTTAACTCGCCTTTAGCATTAACCAACAATAGTTTTTCTATCCTGTGTTGATGCAGCAGACGTTTAGCATCTTCAAGCTCAATTCCCTCCAAAGCAGTGACGAGTTTATTTTTGGGTGTCATCAATTCTTTGACTTTTTTCGTGTAATCATTTTCAAATCTGATATCTCTGTTTGTGAGGATCCCAACCAGTTTTTTCCCCTGTACGATGGGATATCCGCCGATATTATATTTTTCAGCCAGTTCTATAGCTTTAGCGATCGTATCTGTGGGGCCGAGAGTGATGGGATTGGCAATAACCCCGCTCTCATATCTTTTGACATTGATAACTTGTTGAGCCTGCTCTTCGATAGACAGGTTTTTATGCAATATACCTATTCCGCCTTCTTTGGCCATAGCAATAGCCATTTCAGATTCTGTTACGGTATCCATGGCGGCACTGATAATAGGAGTATTTAAATTAATGTTTTTTGTGAGTTTTGTACTAACCTGCACATTCTTGGGCAATATGTGGGATTCTAAAGGAATAAGAAGCAGGTCGTCAAAGGTGTAGCCTTTTTTTATTATTTTTTCCAAAGTAATAACCTCCAAGACACTTTTTTACTAAAAAGGATAAGTCAGTATTGGTGTCAAGAAGATAAGTTGAGAGTTGAGAGTTGAAAGATAGGGGAAGCATATGATTAATTTTTATTTTGAATTCTGTACTTTTTGTGGCAATTTTCTCTCTTTCTCTTCTCTGCTGCCCACTGCCAACTGCCCACTGCCAACTGATTAATTTATTCAACATTCATAATTCACAACTCATGAAAAAGCAACTATTGACAAATATGGACAGATTCTATTTTTTTTACTTATGATTAAAATTATATTGTTTTTTTTAAGAAGGTTATGTTTTACTCGCCGGAAAGGCTGGATTAATTGGGACACAGGATTTGGCTTTATAGGCATAATCCTTTCTGTAGCAATACTTACCGCAGCTTTCACACTCTTCAGCGGATACCAGACTAAACTGAAATCTGTCATCCTGGGTGTTAATTCTCATGTTTATATTTTTACACCCGGAGACATAAATATTAATCAAATCTCAACTCAAAAGATAGCTGAATTCTTGAATCAGCAAAAAGAAGTGGAAAAATATTCACCTTCAATTTTTGTACCGGTCATTGCTACTAAAGATGACCGCGTTAAAGGCGGTATGCTTAGAGGAATAAATTCGGACTATAGCACTTTACCCGTTAGATTTCAGGATTACATTAAGCCCCAAACTGCCAAACTGACTGATCACGAAGTCATTGTCGGAGAAAAAATGGCAGCCGAGTTGAATTTAGTTGTGGGAGATTCCATAACACTCGTCTCCCCCGCAAATGCAAAAGTAACCATCTTCGGGTTTCAGGCTAAGACCAAAAAGTACAAGATCGGTGCAATTTACACCTCAGGCATGTATGAATACGACAGTAAATTTATATTCTGTAATTATGAAGTGGCAAGCTATTTCAATCCCCGCCAGAAAGAATTCTCAATTATAGAGATCAAACTCAAGGATGAGTATGTGGAAGATGCACAGGAAATAGCACTGAAATGGCAGCAGGCATTGCCTGACTTTCAGATCAATTCCTGGGTGGACTTCAATAAAAGTCTTTTTGTCCTTCTGACCCTGGAAAAATGGCTGTTATTTGGAATTCTTAGCTGTCTGATAGTAATAGCTTCTTTCAATATTATCAACATCGTCAGTTCCGATATCATGGAAAACAAGAAAAGCATCGGAATCATGAAAACTCTGGGAATGTCTAACAGTCTGATTAAAATGATGTACTTTGTCAAGAATCTGAATATCGCTTTAATCTCAACCATTATAGGCGAAATGCTGGGCTTATGCCTAAGTTATTTCTTAACGAAACAGACTATTTACCAACTCAAAGGAGATATCTACTTTTTAGACAAATTAACCTTCGATTTCAGCCCCGAAGTTATTATCCCGGTATTTGGATTTTCATTACTTATCACAGGAGTATCTGTCATATTACCCCTGAAATATATAGATAAACATACCATAACAGATTGTTTAAGGAAATAAATATGCGAGAGATCTTAAGAGCGGAACAAATTTACAAAAGTTATAAAGATTCGGACAAAGATCTAAAAATCCTGAAAGGATGTGATCTGACAGTAAATGAAGGTGACTTTATTTCCATTTCAGGGCCTTCAGGCTGTGGTAAGAGTACGCTTCTACAGATTCTGGCTTTATTGGATTCAGCGGATAAAGGCGAAATCTATTACCTGAATGAGAAAATAAAAAATAAAAATCTGGCTGATTTCAGAAATAAAAGTATCGGTTTTGTTTTTCAATTTCATTATCTGCTCGAAGACCTAACAGCTATCGAAAATGTAGCTCTCCCCCACTTTATCCGCACTAAAAACTACACTCAGGCCTTGCAGGCAGCAAAGGAACTCTTGCTCCAATTCAATCTGGATGACAGAGCCAACCATTTTCCCAATCAGATGAGCGGTGGCGAACAACAAAGAATATCCATCGCCAGAGCTTTGATCAATAACCCCCTGATCATCTACGCTGATGAACCGACCGGCAACCTGGATTCAGAAAATAGTAATTTATTTTTTGAAACAATAAAAACTCTGAACGCAGAAAAAGGTCTTTCTTTTGTAATTGTGACTCATAATTATGATCTCGCCTCCAGTACTAAAAAACAATATCATCTGCAAAATGGAATTCTGGAACTGAGTTAGACAATGGCTATTAGGCAGAATCGTTGGTTTTTCTATTTTATCGGATTTTTGATCATCTTAAATCTGACAATAGCAATTACCCTGCATTATGTCTCTCTCGATGATTATGTCCGGAAGTATCTCACTAAAACTTTAGCCAAAGAATTAAATGCCAGCGTTACCATCCAAAAATTGTCCATTGCAGAGAACAGATTAAGCGTACACGGGATAAGGATTAAAGACAATAAAAACGAATATGATTTACAGATTCATTCTGTTTATGTTAATTATAACTTATTGAAATTGCTTTTCAGCAGTGTCAAAAAAAGTCAGTTTGCCAAAGATATCATTGTTTATGATCCGAATCTCATTTTAAATATCAGATCTTCCGAAAAAAAACAAAAAAAAGGAAAAAAGTTCGAAATAAGCCAAATTACGAGCATTATCAAAAAAATCAGAATCTACAATGCCACTGTAAGTATAGGCTATAAATCTCCTTCACTGAGCATTAATAAACGTTTTAGTAACTTAAATATTGTCCTTGATTCAGAAAATAATACTGATATTAAGTTTTATCAAAACAAGACTGAAAAATTTAGTGGAGAAGCTAAATTTAACAAGAATAAGTTAACATTTGCCACCATTTCCATCAGAGATTTTAATGTTAACGACATCAATATCAATAAACTTCCTCTGGTAATTAAAAACTTTGAGGGTAATTTTGTTTATAACTCCGGCAAATATAATTTAAATGTTAATTTCCCCGGTATCTCTGGTGAATATGACTTGTTTTATGAAAATCAAAAACATAAATTGGATTTTGCTGTTAAAGACCTAAGCTTAAACTCGTCCGACTCCAAAACAACTGTCTCCAGTAATGATTTAGCACTAAATGGAGCCTTAGGATCTGTCTTTGCCGAAATCAATAATTCCGGCGACAAGATCATAAATTCCAAAATCCAGTTCTCAGGCCTCAATCCGGCTGACTTTTATGCCGATTTAACCGGATCCGTAAATACAGATATTGAAGTGGGCGGAACTCTTAAAGAACCAGTTGTGTCCTTTTCTCTGAAATCACCCGTCATTTCTTATAAAGAACAGTCCTTTACTGAAATAAATGTAAATGGAGTAGTCACAGAACAACTGATTTCTTTAAATCCTTCAACAGCCTACTGGAGAAACAATCTTGTTAATCTATCGGGAGAATATGATCTAAAAACCAATAATTTCGCTTTATCTGCGGTTAACGACACTCTGGTGATAAATGAAGCCGGAGTACTGTTCAGTGGTTCTTTAAAAACCTCAGTCTCGAACAATACCGGCTTGCAGGTTAAATCTGTTCTGCAAAACTGCAGTCTCAAATATGATGCCTATACTTTAAAGGATCTCAGTGGTGAATTGACTTATCTTAATGATTCCGCTGATTTATTGTTGCAAAACCCGGATAAATCTTTTTCCACTCATATTACAGGACAGGTTAACACAAATGATTTTAGCGGAGTGCTTGCTTTTAACAATATGAGAGTTGACACTATCACTAATTCCGACATAGGAATAAATCGCCTAACAGGACAAATAAATGCTAAATTTTTCGAAAAACTGCTGACTTCAAGTTTGGATCTGCACTTCAATGAAAACAATAACAAACTTGGTTTCAAAGGTGACCTTAAATCAGATCTTACTTTTAATACAGTTGATAATGATCTGTCCCTAACTTTCAAAACCCAGGACATGAAACGACAGAATATCCCCTTGAAGATCATGGCTGCCTTTAAAGGAAAACCGGATTCTCTGTCTTCCGAATATTTTCTCATTAACAATGATATAACCATCAGTGCCTTGCTTTCACTGTCTAAACCTTTGGAATCTAAGATAGAGATCACGGGCAGAAAACTGGATGTCCCCCATTATTTATCCTATTACTTTGCCGAAAATTCAATTAATGATGTTGCGGGAACCGTTGCTTTCAACTTTAAATATGATCCTGCCGACAGTACTTCAATTATTGGTGATTTAGTTCTAAACGGTTTGGATTATCAGAATATTAAAAATATCCGCTTATCTTTGCTGTTCGATGGTGATCTTAACAAAATTGATTTCACAAACTGTTCTATTTTCATGAATAATAAGAGTTTGGCTGATTTGAAAGGATTTGTGAAGATGAAACCTGAATTTGCCATCGAATCCAAAGGTAATTTTGCTGATTTAGCCCTAAGTAATTTTGATCTGGGCGAGGATTTGAAAGGTTATCTTTCCGGTGCTTTTGATCTCCAGTACTCACCCAGTAATGCGAACTTCTCTTTAGATGTAAAAGGTGACAGTATTTTTGTAGGAACAATTGCAGTGGACACTTTGTTGATTGATCTTAAACAAAAGGAATCACAACTCTTTGTCGATAAATTCCTGCTTTCTGCCGACAATACCATGAATTTAAATGCCTTTGGCTGTCTTGATTACAATTTTCTGAACAATAAACCCACTAATGGATATAATAAACTATTTGTGAATTTCAACGGTGATCCCTTGAAATTAATGAATGACTACTATCAGGCTTTTGATGTAGCAAGTTCCAAATTCTGGGGAAACCTGGAATTGTCCTACAATGATGACGGACTGAATTTCGAAAAAGGAAGTATAACTCTGGATAATGGCAAACTGCAAATTCCCGGACAACAGGAAATCATTGATAAAATAAGATTTAATCTTGATATCAATAATAACGAAGCAAAATTCTCCAACTTCTCCGCCAGAATGGGAAAAGGCAGACTATATGTCAGAAACGAATCAACTGATATATATGACAATTTTCTTGTTGGAAACCTGAATTTCGGACAGTTCAAATTGAGAACTGACGAGCAGGGTGTCTTGGTTCATATTCCCGAATATACCCCGGAAAATACTGTTGTTAATGCTGTTTTAAAAGGCCGTGGCACTCCCGAAGCAACTATCAGAGGCCCCTTAAATGACATCAAAATTGTGGCAGATGCTTATGCAAATAACGGTTATGGAGTTTATCCCCCGGATACCGAAAACCTTTTAACCCTCTTCACCAAACTGAAAACTGAATATGAAGATAATTATACAGAAAGCCATTCAGAAACCGAAGATGAAGAAGAAATGCCCCTTCCTTTCAACCTGGATCTCAACATTATTATTGCCAATAATGTCAAATATGTTACCTACCCTACTAATTTTCTCGTTAATCCCAACAGTTACCTCCATCTAATGTATAATCGCAATGAGGATGATTGGACAGTTCCTGATGCCAATTTCATCTCTGAAGAAGGATCCATGGAAATTTTCGGGACTATTTTTCAGGTGGAATATATCTCAGTCCTGATTACTCCTTTCGATGATTATCCCCTGATCAACGGTACTTTTATCAAAAAATCATCAGATGGCAGTACAATAACTCTTACTGTTTCTCCCAAACTGCAAAAAGTTGATAACTTCTTCCAAAACCTTAATTTCGAACTAACCAGCGATAACCCGGACGATAAAACCAAGTCTGAAATCCTGGCTAAACTTCGCTATAACAGAACATTGGATGAATTATCCAAAATGCAGCAGGAAACTCTGCTGCAGGACGAGGCAGTGAATCTGGTCGGAATTGGATTGGGAAATGCCTTTCTTGATCCTCTGATCACTCCTTTTGAGAGTATTATCCGCCGAAAATTGAAACTCGATTCCTTCAGTATCAGTCCAGGATTTATTCAAAATCTCTATGAAGGCTACAAAAGTAATGAATTTGGGTCGAATATGTCCGGTGACGTGAACAGTATTATCAATTTTGGTTCAAGCCTTGTCTTAAACAATCTTTCTGTTGAAGTCGGCAAATATCTCAGCCGCAATGTGTTCCTCAATTATAATGCCTACTTGCAGGAATCAACCAACCTGGGCAAAAACACCAAATTCTATCTCGATAACTCCATCTCTCTCAGATACGATTTACCGAAACAGTTCAAAATCTATTACAAATATGAGTTAAACCAGATCAATCAGAAAAACTCTCATGAGTTAATGCTGTTAAAATCTCTTAAATTCTAATCCGATTATTGTATCCTTTTTATTCTGCTTTCCCTATCCTACCGCCCTCCGATAAATGATGTAAAGCAAAACTAAGCATGAACGCAAAAATAACTTTAAGAAATTTATTGGACTAATTCAATACTTCGCACTTTGTATATTCTCAAAATAGTCCGTAGGACGATAGATATTAGCCTGTCAGCTTTAGCTGCAGGTATAAATAACCACCAATCCCCGTCCGATTGGACGAAAGATTATTATTGAACATTACAAGTTTTTAGGTGGCATCTGCGTTCTATTTCCGGAAAAACTTCTCCACTGCACACTGAATTGTTAAGAAATCTTTATTTGACTGTTTTCCATCTCAACCTATTTTGTAATTAAGAGGTTATATGAGTAAGATGATTGCTGTTCTGGACGATGAATCTGATATTTTAGAATTAATATCAGTAAATCTTAAAAAAAACGGATTTGATGTAATTACTTTTGAAGAGCCAAGTAAGTTCTTTAATCACCTGTCTAAAAGAATTCCCGATCTGCTCATCCTGGATCTGATGATGCCGGAAATGGATGGATTCGATGTTTGTAAAAAAATCAGAAATACTGACGACTGGAAAAGAATACCCATAATTATGCTCACTGCAAAAGGCGATGAAATGGATAAAATACTCGGACTCGAACTCGGTGCCGATGATTATCTAACCAAACCCTTCTCTGTCAGAGAATTAGCTTCCCGGGTAAAAGCGATCCTCAGAAGATCCGAACCTCAGGAAAATCAAAATCAAATCCTCATCAATAACATCTTAAAAATTGATGTGGACAAGTTCGAAGTCTTTGTGAATAACCTCAAACTCGACCTGACTACTACAGAATTTCGCCTTCTCAAACTGTTTGCCGAAAAACCCGGCCGTGTATATTCCCGAGATCAAATCCTGGATTACCTCTGGGGAAATGATAAGATTGTCATTGACCGGACCGTTGATGTCCATATCAAAAATCTCCGCGAAAAACTCGGCGAAGCTGGTCTCTATCTCAAGAACATCAGAGGTGTAGGTTACAAATTTGAAATTTAATAATCAGTTGTCCGCTGCATATAGTATCGTTCTCGATAGGGTGTTCATCTCTCTTCACTGGCACCTGACACCTGACACCTGACAATTTTTCAGAAAAACTCATGAATCCTGATTTGGTTTTGCAGAAATATCTCCATCTGGTAAAAAGTTCAATGTCCAAATTGAATTTCCCGCCTTATCTTTACGATGATCTTCTCCAGATAGGATCTATCGCTCTGCTGGAAGCCGAACAAAAATTCGACCCCTCCAAAGGAAATTTCGAAGCCTTTGCCTTTGTCGTTATCCGAAATAGTCTTTTAACTTTTTTACAAAACGAAGCCAAACACAGTAATTTGATTAAAATCCAAAACAACGACCAGGTTTTTGAACATTATTCCAATCAATTAACCTATGAACAAGACTTCTCTACACCAAAAGAAGATAACTCTCAACAAATTCTGAACAATCTCTCCTCACTGGAAAAATCTGTCCTTAAACTCAGTATAAACGAGAATAAATCTCTGGATGAAATTGCCCAAATCCTAAACATCCCCAGAGAAAAAGTCAGACAATTACGCGAAAAAGCCAAACGAAGAATCAAAGCAGAACAATTATAGTTCTAAATACAGGCCTGAAACACCTGATTTAGAGGTATGAACATAATTCGGTTTTAGTACCTTACAAGTAAAATTCTTTCATTTTTTTCCTTTAACTTTATTCAGGATACCAGGTTAATTACATTGAAATTCTATTCTGCAGAGAGTCCCCTTATCCCGGACGAATTCAGCTTTAGCACCTATCTGCTTTGTCAACATATCCACAAGCTGTAAACCAAACGTGTTCTGCTTGACGAGTAGCACTTTTTCCCTCATTCCTTGTCCACTATCAGAGACTTCCAGGATCATCCTGTCTCCAGCTCTATAAGTCTGCACTCTTATTTCACAATTAGTCTGATCAGTAAAAGCATGCTTTACGCTATTTGTGATCAACTCATTCACGATGATGCCCAAGGCAGAAATCTTGTCAACATTGACAATGGCATCTTCCACATTCACGACAAAGCTAATTTTACGTTCCATGGGCATTGTTTCCCGGATACTATCGAGAAGAGGAACCAAATAAACCTCTAAAGACATTTCTCTGAGATTACTGGACCTGTACAATTTATCATATAGGATACCCATGCTTTTTAAACGGCCAGCCGCATCCTGTAAAGGTGATAATATCGCTTTGTCTTCAGTTGTTTTTGCATGCAGAGTAAGGAGATTCTGCGTGATCAACATATTATTCTTGATTCTGTGATGTACTTCCTGCAAAAGCAGTTCCTTCTCCTGCAAAAGAGATTTAACCGAATCTTCTGCATTTTTTCTATCTGTAATATCCAGGATAATTCCACCGAGTAAAGATTTTTTCCCCGGTATATCAATGCGGTATTTAATAGTCAGAAAGAAATGATTAATCCCAAATTTATCGGGCCAGGTCTCTTCGTAGTTGATCAACCCTTTTTCCATGGCTTCGGTATCCTTAGCTACCATTTGATCAGCTTTTTCCTTATCGAAGATCTCATGAGGTAATTTTCCCAGCCAATCTTTAACCGGGAAATATTTATGGGTCATTTCATTGGCATGAATCAGACGGAAGTCTTCATCTTTGAGTAAGATCAGGGCAGGAATATTTGCAAACATAGATTTAAGTCTGGCTTCACTTTCCTGGAGAGCTACTTCAGTTTTCTTACGATCTGTAATCTCTTTCGATGAACAGATCACAGACAAGACAATACCTTGAGGATTTTTTATGGGAGTAATAGTTGTAATATAATATCTGTCCCCGTCAGTTCGTGGTACACGCACTTCAATAACTCTTTCTTCTCCTGTATTAAATACCTGTAGCAGAGCGGACATTCTTTTTTTTGCTTCTTCAGGCTCAAAAACATCACTTATTTTCTTTCCTGTTATTTCTTCCAGAGACTTATTCACTCCGTGAGAAAAGGCTCTGTTGACATACAAATAAGTGCCGTCATGGGCAATAGAAAATATGGGATCAGGTGATTCATCCAGCAAAACTCTCTGGATTTCCTGTTTCTCCAGCAGAGCATGCTGCACTTTGATGCTTTCTGTGATATCTCTGCCCGATCCAACAACTCCTATAACCACCCCCTCATTGTTCTTGAGAGGAGCTTTATGAACTTCCAAATGCAGAGGAATACCTTTTACATTTCCAAATTCGTGAAAAGACATGGCATGACCTGCCTCCAGAGTTATTCTGTCAGAATCCTGACAAACTTCGCCAAAAGTATGCCAGGCCGGATTATCAGGCTGGGTATTTCTTTCCCTTGAGGCAAAATACATATCTGTTTTTCCCAAGATCTCCTGAGTATCATGAGCCATCAGCAAATTCTCACATAAGGCCTTATTGCCAAAGATATATTTCTTCTCCAAATCCTTGGCCCAGAGCATGTCAGGCATTGTATCACTCATCAAACGGAGCATACTGAACAAACTATGGTACTTGATCTCACTTTCTTTAATAGCAACTTCTTCCTTTTTTCTTTGAGTGATATCAAGAATTGAAAACGCAGCATTTTTGATCCCCAATTGTTCATTATTTATTATTCTTAGAGTTACTATGATCTTGATCAAATTGCCCTGCTTATTAACAAATTCTTTTTCAATTTCCCCAGAATATTCATCTTTTTCCAATAAATCCAATAATTTTTGTTTGTCAGATTCCCTTGTTTCTTCCAATAATATATCAAAAACAGACATACTTTCCAATTCTGATTTTGTATATCCAGTTATTTGACATAATTTATCGTTAAATTGCACCCAATGTCCATCTGAAGTTGTTACCGCAAAGCCTACATTACCCTGTTCAAAAAATGTCCGGAAAAACAACTCGCTTTGGGATAAGGCTACTTCCTTTTTCTTCTCATTCTGTTTGGATTCATATAAACGGAAGGCCATTTTAATTGAAGCGTTTAAAATTGTAGGGTCAGAATTCTTTAAAATGTATCCGTAGGAAGTAATACCTTCTGTTTTTTCCACTATCTCTGGTTCTGAATGAGCAGAAAAAAAGATGAGAGGTATATCTTTGGTCTGTAATATTTTTCTCGCAGCTTCTGTACCATCCATTTTTTTACCAAGATCTATATCCATTAAGATTAATGAGATATCCTCACACTCAGATACTTTTTCAATCGCCTCTTCCCCACTTTTGCAACCAATTACACGATACCCAAATTTTTCCAGTACTTTTACCTGATATGCTAATATCAACAATTCATCTTCAACTAATAATATTGTTTTACTCATCACACCTTCCCTACTCTCACCAAATCCTATTCATTTCAGAATTTACCAAATAATCCAAACAATTCTTTGCTTGTCAATGTTTGTCTTATTACTCCTCTTTATTTTTGAAATTTTTATTGAAGGCATTAAAAAGTCCCCCGCAGTTTCTTGCGAGGGACTCCGTTAAACCTTTCTGTCTTATCACGTATCATGAATCGCTTTTTCTTTTAGCTGACTCCCTTTAACAGATACCTGAAAGCTAGTTTATGGGTTTATCGAGATCTGCATATGGTGCTACTGTATCTAACAGACCTGCCTCGATAGCAGCTGCGACAGTTTGAATCGGAATGTTCTGACTGATGATCTGGGCAAGAGTCAGGGTTGTTAAATCAAGTGCCGGGTTTTGAGTTTTTGCCTGGAACATCATGCGAATATAGCAGGTATAGGAATGCCAGGGAAATTGATCGTTGGGAATATGCTGGGAAGTATAACGTAATGCATATAACCCAAAGTCTGATTTGTAGCCGTCTGCTATCTCATGCCAGATATTAGCCAGGTTTTTGAAAATATTACCCAGTAATGTGTTTTGTACAGTTAATTTGGGAACCGTATATTTCTTCATATAACACAAATCGCCATGATTGAGTGTGCTGAAGGTAGTTCCGTCGATGGAGCCTGAGTAGGCTTTTACGTTGTTCTTGAATGTAACTTTCATTTTATCCTCCAAATTTTCCCTCTTTGAGGGTTTATTTTTGAAGAGTTCGTTTTTGACTTCCCGGGTTAGTCAGCATGTGTTTTGATTTTCTGTTTTCCGGTTTTGTAAATATCCATCCAACCATCAAATTCACATTTTTTTTACACTCTTCATATAGATAAGCCGACAAAAGTTCATTTCTCCGACCAAAAATGAAAAAAAAATGAAAAAAAGCCAAAATAGTTCAAAAAAGTATCATTATCCCGAACAATGCAGTAGAAATTAATTGTCTGACGGAATCTGTTGAGTTTAACCCGAACTGTGCAGTAGAATCTTCACAATCTGGCTGAATCCTGTATAGTCGTCTGGCGTCAGTCGTCAGGCCTCAGTAGAAAAGATTAGAGAAAGAGATTTTGAAGGACTTACAATCTCACTCGCAATAAATTTATTATATAAATCGTTCGATTGCAAGCCTTCACTTTTCACGATCTTCGATCCAGTTTGCAAACCTCTACTGCAAAATCCGGGATAAATTAGTTT
>CAYQPF010000143.1:0-13200 GCA_964419225.1 uncultured Candidatus Cloacimonadota bacterium
TTATTTGACGAATTAGGGAGAATAATATTTTTAAGAAAAGACGCACGTGATGCGTCTTTTGTTGTTTGGGGGGGGGTAATCAGTCGGCAGTATGCAGTCGGCAGGGGGCAGTCGGCAGGGGGCAGTGAGAAAGTCGGACAAGTCTGGCATGGTAACACGGACTTACACTGACTAACACAGACTTACAAGGACAAAGTAAGAGATCCGAAGTTAGAAAATGGGTGTGTTGTAAAATAGGTTAAACCCGCAGGCAAATAGTAAGATGAGTGTAGGGAAGGAGTGAGTAGATGAGGAGAGCGATAGTACTAACAAGTGGAGGAATGGACAGTCTTGTGACGACGGCATATGCGAAAAGAGAGAATGATGAATTATATTTACTCCATTTCAACTATAAGCAGCTTACAGAAGAGAAAGAACTCAGTACTTTTAAAAAACTCATAGATTATTTTCAGCCGAAAGATCATATGATCATAAATTTAGATTATTTAAAAACAATTGGCGGTTCTTCTCTGGTTGATACAAATATTCAAGTACCTTTAAAGTCATCTAGTGAAGAAATTCCCAATACTTATGTCCCTTTCAGGAATGCTCAGATGTTGACTATTGCTGTAGCTTGGGCAGAAGTTATTGGAGCCCAGAAAATCTATATTGGAGCAGTAGAAGAAGACAGTTCCGGGTATCCTGATTGCCGGGAGATTTTTTATGAAAAGTTTAATGAGACAATACGATATGGAACAAAGTTTGAATATGGTACACAGGTTATTACCCCAATTATCCACTTAAGCAAAGAACAGATTATAAAATTAGGTAAAGAATTGCAGGTGCCTTTCGAAAATAGTTGGAGCTGTTATTGTGATAATGAGATAGCATGTGGAGAATGTGACAGTTGTCAGTTAAGAATAAAAGCTTTTAAGACAGCAGGTATGACAGATCCAATTCCTTATAGAACAAATATTAACTGGTTGGAATAATGAGTATCAACGAAAAACTCTTATATCATATATGGGATGCCCAGCATTTGGAGAAGGAACTTCAAACATTAACTGCCAGGAAGGTCAGCATTATTTTTCCCGGGCATTGGAATCGTGAGGAAGGCCCTGATTTTAGGAATGCAATAATACAAATAGGCGAGGAAACTTTACGGGGAGCCGTAGAAATTCATGTTCAAACTACAGACTGGATCAGACATGAGCATGAAGAGAATCCAAATTTTGATGAAGTGATTTTACATGTTGTGTATAAGCATGATGAGAGTTTACCTGTGACAATCAGTAATAGTGGAAAAAGTATTGAGATCTTGGAATTGGCTTCCTGTTTATCTGAGGAAATAACTAAAATACTGGAACGTGCCGGACAAAGCAGTTTTCAGGAAGAAGAAAGGAATTGTGATTGTTTTGCAGGATTATCTTATCCTACTTTGCTTAGTATCCTGGAGAAGAAAGGATTGCAGAGGTTTGAAAAGAAGGTGAACAGGCTTAAGGCTGAGCTTTTTTATGCTAATTATAATCAGATATTTTATCAGAGTTTATTTGAAGCATTAGGATATGCCAAGAATAAAATCCCGTTTAAGAATCTTGCTGTCAGATTGAATTTGGAATTTTTACAGAAGAATGCCGGGAGGATTAAGTCTGCAGAAGATTTACTCTATCTTTTTATTAAGGCATCCGGATTATCTTTACATCAAGAAAAAGAAGAAATAAATTCTGTGTGTTTAAGACCAGAGCTGGATGAGTTGAAAATTAAAGGAACCTTATCCAGGTGGAATTTATTCAGAATCAGTATTAAGAATCATCCTTTACGGCGAATTATGGGGATCACTGATTTCATTTATGCACATTATCAGGGGCATATTTTTAATGAGATCCTGACTTGTTTTTCAAATACAACTGAAAAAACAAAGGTCAAGCATGTTTTGGATAAGCTGGATATATTAATTAACAGACAGACGGAGCAGAGAAAAAAGTATCGGATAGGTAAAGACAGGCTGAGGATCATATTTTTGAATATTATGCTTCCATTAGTGAAAATATATGCAGGTAATATGGGATATGAAAAGCTGGAGAGATTTGTGGACAAGGTATATCGGGAGTTTCCGGGGTTAATGCCTAATAGTATAGATGTGACAATGAGAAAGTATCTGGATGAGAATCTTGCCCAAAAAGTAGAGCGGAAGAGTGTTTATCAGCAGGGAGTATATCAGGTATATTTTGATTATTGTCAGTATAATCTTTGTTCAGAGTGTAAAAAAGAAAGAGATAAGATCTTGAAGGAATTATAGAGAATATGTTTAACAGAAAAGAAGAAATGACTCATGTGCATCAAACTTCCAAGGGAAGAATGAAGATTATTGACAGTGTAACGAAGCTTTATGTTTCGCTGATAAAATCAGATAATGAGATATCACAGAACGAAATAGATATTTTATATAGTCTGTTGATAAATATTTTTAAACGTGAAAGTATTTCCTGGGAATTCTATATAAGGCATGTGTTGGAGAATCAGGCAAAGATAAATATATCTGAGGTTGTAGAGTATTTAAATGCTAATTTAACTGTATTAGACAAGATCAGGGTAGTTTTCAGTCTGATGGTGATGGCAAATTCTGACAGTGATTTTTCTCTTTCAGAGATAACGAAGATCCTAGATTTGTCGAAGAGTTTGAATCTTGATCCAAATGAGTTATTGGAAGTGATGACAGCGATCGAGTATAAGAGTACGACTCCGGTTTCATTAAAGAATTTCCGGATGTTTAATCAGTATAAAGACTCGATTTTTAGTGATTTTGTTATTTTTGGTACAAATCCGGAATGTAATATTCGGTTTCGGGACAAAAAGATAAACAAGAATGAAGCAATGTTATTTATGATTGATGATTATCTCTTCATTGCTACAGCTTTTCAGACATCATTTCTCATGGATGATAAACCTCAGAATCCCAATGAGTTATTTGTCGTACCACGAGGTTCACAGATCAGTTTTGGTAATTCGGTTTTTACATATGATATATTGAAAAGGATCTACGAGAATCATAATGTTTATGATATAATAGAATTTCGTAAACCGGACTATAATTTCAGGATCATAAATGATTCCAATAAGTACAGTATTGTCTTATCAAGCGGGATTATCCACAGGAATGGCAGTTCACTGAAGGCAAATCGAACATATATAGTATTTTATGATGATGTGCTGCAGATCAAGGGTTATGCTCCGTTTACCATTCATGAAGTAATCAAGGAACGCCGGGAGATCGGGGTAGAGAATGTAGTTCCTAAAGAACTTTACATTGTCAGTAACAACGATTATTATACAATATCGAGAGTTGAAACCTCAAAGACGATCTCCTTTATTGAAAACAATAATGGTGAGTATTTTTTACATCCGCCTAAACGAGGTTGGGACATATATCTAAATAATCAGAAGGTTGAGTATAAGACAAAAGTTCTGTTGAATTCTGATATTATTACAATTAACAGGAAGAATTACCGGATTAATAATTATTATGATTTAATAGAAGTTCCGTTTGAGATAGATTATTTGAATATTCTCGATGTAAAGCATTATCACAAAGATGGACTATTGGCATTGGACAGTATATCTTTTGAGGCTAGGAAAGGGCAATTGGTAGGGATATTGGGTCAGAGTGGCTGCGGGAAGTCAACATTATTGAAGTGTTTAGCCGGGGAATTGTATCCGACATTTGGGGACACAATCATTGATGGTAAGAATTTTTATCAGAACTTAAGTTTTTTTACACAGTATATGGGATATGTACCCCAAGATGACTTACTTTTTGCGACTTTGACGGTATATGAAAATTTATTGTATCGCGGGAAAATGCGGATGCCTAATTTATCTCAGGAGCATTTGGATCAGAAGATCAGTAATATCTTATCTCAGACTAATTTATCGCACCGTAAGAATGTTATTGTGGGTGATATCAGTAACAAGATGCTCAGCGGTGGAGAAAGGAAGCGACTAAATATTGCCTTAGAGTTGTTGTTTGAGCCGACGATAATCATTTGTGATGAGCCGACATCGGGATTATCCTATACAGATATTGAACAAATTGTGGAGATGTTGAGGAATTTTGCTCAGCAGGGTAAGATGATTATCATCACGATTCATCAGCCGAGTACAAATATTTATTCCTTGTTTGATAATGTTTTATTAATGGATAAAGGCGGAAAACAGGTCTTTTTTGGTACACCGGAGGAATCTTATCAGTATTTCAATGTAGAGATGGACAAATTGACAGTTAGGAAGGAATATTTAGAGGAAAAGAGAGAAGCGAAACTTCCTGAATTCATATATGATGTGATCGAGTATCCTGATTATAAGGATAATGGTGACGTGATGTATGAGCAGATCAAAGGGAATATAGCGATCAAGAGAAAGTTTTCTCCAGATTATTGGCGGGATAAGTATAAGAGGAAGATGTTATTTGATTTGATCCAGTTTGATGTAGATAAAGTGAATACGAAGAAGACCAAAATGAAGGGTCGTAAGCAGATGAGTACGAGGGCACATATTATTCAGGCCTATTCTTTTCTGGCCCGTAATTTCAAGATGAAGATCCGGAACAAGACGAATTTGTTGTTAACCTTTGCCATATCACCTTTATTAGCATTGATTATAGCCATGATTTTAAGGTTGGCCCCGGAGAATGCGGAGTATTCATATTTTGAGAATATAAATATAGGAATATACATTTTTATTTCGATAATTGTTTTTATATTTTTAGGTTTGTCGAACAGTATTGAGGAGATTCTTTCGGAGCGGAGGAGTATTTTAAGAGAAAAAATGCTTCAGTTTAAGATGTCTTATTATTTGGGCTCGAAGATTGTAACCATGGCATTTTTTACGATAATCCAAGCTTTTGTCTATAATTTGATCTCAGTTTATATACTGGAAATACCAGGTTTAAACACGATCCATTTTGTATATTTCTTTCTTTCCGGAGTGATTGGATATTCCCTGGGGTTATGTGTTTCTTCGTTTTTGTATGACAGTAAAGCGATCATTAATATATTGCCTCTCATACTGATACCTCAGATCATTTTTGGTGGTGCAATTATTGAGTATGAGAAGATGAACAGGAAGATCAAATTTCACCAGGCTAATCCAATCCCTGAGATAGTTCAGTTTATACCGTCCAGATGGCTTTTTGAGGGTTTATACACGGCAGAGGCAAAACTTAATATGTTTGATTACAATTTATATAAGATTGAGAAAAAAAGATTGACATTGCTCCAGATGCAGAGAAAAGGTATTTCTTCAAGTGAATATTTTAAGAAAATGAATGTTCTTTATAAGGAAATAGGTGAAGTTTCGCAAAAGTACAAGAAAGAGATTTGTACAAATGATTATGTAGTAGCTGCCGTGAGTTTGATGGATGGTAAGTTGTATAACACAAACAAGAATGTTTTTATGTCGAGCATGAAAATAGTTGGCACGCGAAGGTTTCCCACTTATTATTTTAATATATTGATTGTTTTGCTGTATATTTTTACACTCAATGCAATCACTATGTTAAAATTGAAATATTGGTATAAAGATTAGGAGGAAGAATATGTTAAAGAAATTGTGTATTATTTTGCTTATAGCTCTGTTCTTAATGAGTTGTGCTCAGAAGAAAGAGGAAGCAAAACCAGAAAGTCAGGCAAAAATTGAAACAAGAGATTTTCCAATGCCGCCATTTTCAGAGTTATTCTCTGCATTGGATTATCTGCAAAAAGCTGATTTCGACAAGGCTGTCAGCAATGACATCAAGAAACAGAATACAGATGTATTCAAAGCTGCTTATTCCCTTGGAGCATTATCTGCAGATGCGATATTGGCTACAAAAGCCAGAAACAAGACAAAGTTGGAAAACATTGCCAAGTTGATGGTTGAAAGTTCAAAATTCATTGGAGTGAATGAAGAAGTTTTAAAATTAGCCGACAATCTTTTACAACTTGTAAATCAGGATAAATGGGACGAACTTCAGGTTTCACTTGATAAGTACAAACAGGAAATAGAAGTTTCTTTGTATCAAACCAAAGAATATGATTTGCTTACCCTCATTCAGATGGGTGGTTGGACAGAAGGACTTAATCGTACTTCATTCCTGATCAAGGCAAATTATGTGGCTCAAAATACAGCTATTTTGGATCAGAAAGGTATTTTAGATAATTTGATCAAGAATATTGAAAAGATCGAAAATACAGAAATCAAGAATCAGCCATACTACGCCAATTCTTTAGAAAACTATAAGAAGATCGGCGAAATAATTCAGGTTCAGGGAAAGACTACTTTTACAAAAGAAGAAGTTGAAAAGCTTCTCTTACTTTCCGGTAATATCATTAAGGATTTTCAATAAATAAATTGCCCCTCTTCGGAGGGGCTTTTTTTTGAAGTAATTTCAGAGTACCTGCCCCCATAATTGAATAAGAAACGCTTAATAGAACGCGGATTAACACTGAAAACGCTGATAGGCACGGGTTTAAAAGGTTTTGTTCTGAAACAGAAAGAAAGAAGGCACTAATCAGTGGGCAGAGTGCATTGGAGAGAAGGGAGAATTGATAATTAGGAGAGTAGAAATAAGGTATAGTCATACCTCGATAGTTTTAGATAAATGTCATTTTATAAAGTCAGGAGTCTGAATATATGTACGATTATTTAAAAGGGACAACCAATAGTTTAAATTTGCTCCGCCGTTATGCCCAGAGGAAAAGAATCAGGAAAGGCGTGGAGTTATGCAAACCGGATACCGCGAATTGTTCTTTACTTGATTTTGGCTGTGGAAGCGGTTTCTTTTTGGAGGAATTACTCAGATCTTATCCCCAGGCGTTTGAAAGAGTGACAGGATATGAGAAATTCCCCTCGACGTATTTGAAACAAAGTACAGTTAAAGCGAATCTCATTCTGAAGGAAGAAGAATTCTTGCACCATATTGAAACGATTCAATATGATATTGTGACTTGTTTTGAGGTGCTGGAACATTGTCACAGGGATACCCAGAAAGAGATTCTAGGGTACCTTTCTCAGGCACTTAAACCAAATGGGAAATTTATTGTCTCGGTGCCGATTGAGACAGGATTGCCTGCTCTGATCAAGAATATTTTCAGGTTCCGCTGGAATAAGAAAAGAAGATTTGCCGGATATAATTTCAAAAATATTCTGCTTACAACCTTGGGAAAAACAGATATTCCTTATCGGGAAACTGAAGGTTTTTTAACACATATGGGCTTTGATTTCCGGAAATTGGAAAAGCTGTTTGAAGAAAACTGGAAAATGGAAAGGAAATTGTATTCGCCGTTTAAGGGATTGCCTTATTTTTTCAACTCACAGGTGTTTTATGAATTGGGGAAAAGGGTAAATGGTTAGTGGTAAGTGGTGGGAATGGACTATATGGACAAATTCATTGATATTTAGTAAGAAAACAAAGAATTGAAACACGTAAGTATCATTATCTCCAGAGTCAACTCATGTACGAAATGAAGCCATTTCGGCTTCAAGAGAGGCTAAATAGACTAGGAACTATATGTACTATAAAAAAAGTTATTAAATAAGCAATTCCACTTCAGAAAGTCATTTATCCATAGAAGAGACGCAGAATTTACACAGATTGAGCGAACATGAATCAATAGTATGGCAGTTTAAAAACCTTTGTTCTTGATTTTGAGTAAAATGAAAAGTGGATTTGAGTTTTGAAATATTCAAAGGGTGTTTATAGACCTTAATTATTTTCCTTGACAGTAAAATACTTTCAGTTATTTTTTTGTAAATTTAATTCATTACCTAAAGGAGATATTATGCGTATTATCTTAGTAATATTCTTTATCATAGCACCCTTATTGGTTTTTGCCAATATTATTATTGTGGATAACAATGTACCATCTATCGGGCAATTCACTTCACTAGTAGAAGCTTGTAGTGCTGCTAATGTAGGTGATAAGATATATTTATTACCATCAGCAACACAATATGAAGGAGTAACAATAACCAAGCGGTTGGAAATTGTAGGCGGAGGCTGGGGGTTTAGTTTTTCTGTGGATGGAATTCATAATACGGAAGTTGGAATAATAAATTTTGATTCAGGAGCCGATAACTCTATTTTAAAAGGCATATCAATTCCTGGTTATCCAAATGGTTTAATAAATGTTAATGCAGAAGGTGTGAGAATTGAATATTGTAATGTTGGTCCAACTCTGAAAGTAACTGCGAATTCTGTTATCATTCAAAAAAATAATTTAAATGGCATTTGTATTGGACAAAATGTACACAACTTTAATGTTAACAGAAATATTATTAGGTCTGGTTATCCAGTTTTGTATGGCAGTAATTATTTTCATGTAGGAATTCATCTCAACAATTGTCAAGGGACTATTAGCAATAATATATTTAATATTTATGAACAAGCCTTTAATAATTATATACTAGGCTTCTCAGGAGTTAGTAATGTAATAGTAATAAATAATACTTTTGGGATTAACACTATACCTTTTATTAATGCTCCGGATGATTTTTATTCAAACTGTATAAACAATATTATCTTTGGTTCATTAATTTCTGAATACTATCCTAACAACATTCTTTACCAAAGTGGAATAAATATATTTGTCGATTATAGCAATGGTAATTATCATCTGGCTCCGGGTTCTCCTGCTATCGGAGCAGGACAGGATGGAGTAGATTGCGGAGCTTATGGAGGTTCAACACCATTAATAGATAAAATAAACACACCTGACCTACCCTCTGTTATTCAGTTACTCACTCCCAAGAGAATGCTCCATCCGGGTCAACCCATCTCATTAACCGTTAAAGCAAAGAATAATTAAGGAGTTCAATATGAAATCAGCAACTGCACTTTCATTTATATTCGTTCTATTATTAGTTTCAACCCGTATATTTGGGGCTTTGATAACTGTGGATAATAATGTACCGTCCATTGGGCAATATCAGACTCTGCAGGCTGCTCATGATGCAGCTGTGAACAATGATATCATCTATGTCTATCCTTCACCTAATACATATGATGGCTTGACTTTAACAAAAAAACTCCAAATCTATGGCAATGGCTGGGGATTGGATTTTGCCACATCGGGAATCTGTGATACTAAAGCTGGAGCAATAGTATTCAATGCCGGGTCGGAAGGTTCGACTTTCTCGGGCTTGGAAATCAGCGGATGTAATGTAAATGCCAATGATGTGAAAGTATCACATTGTTATATTACCAGCACTGTGAGTATTGATGCAGATAATGTTGAGGTTAAAGAAAGTAAGATTCATAGTATTAATGTACTCAGTAATAATCAGGGAATAATCCTGAATCAAAATCTAATCTATGCATCTTTTATAACAGCAACATATATGAGTGGATCTTATGGACATAATGACTCTTGTTCAATATTTTTTGGTGTAAATTGCAGTATAACAGTAACAATGAATATAATGTCCGTATCAAATAACTCATTTTATTGCACATTTTACGGTATTTTTTTGGGAATAGCTTGTTCAGGCTCTCTCTTAAATAATACAGTTATTGCTAATGGAAGTAATGCCGTAGGTTCTGGTAGTACAATGATAAGTCTAAATAATATTTTCTTAGGAGGAATTAGTACAAACACTACTTATTGGACACACAATATCCTGTCAGGAGAATTATCTTCATTATTTGTAGATGCCAATAATGGAGATTATCATTTAGCTCCAGGTTCTCCGGCTATAGGAGCTGGAGAAAGCGGAATCGATTGTGGAGCGTATGGGGGATCATCTCCTTTTAATGATAAGTATAACACCCCGGAATTGCCAACAGTGATCCAACTGCTTACCCCCACAACGATTGTTCCCAAGAACAGCCCAATACCTTTAACTATAAAAGCCCGAACCAATCAATAAGGGAGAATACCATGAAACAAGTTATGATGCTTATATTAACAATTCTGTTTGCCTGTGTTTCTACATTTTTATTTTCTTCAATCCTGACAGTTGATAATAATATTCCCTCCATTGGGCAATACTCAACTTTACAAGCTGCTCATGATGCTGCTTCAAGTGGGGATATATTGCAGGTTATGCCTTCCAATACTCCTTATCAGGGAATAGTGGTTAGTAAGACATTGAAAATTATTGGGGTTGGCTGGCAACCTGAAGGATATGATGGGATAACAATAAAAAACACAACCATCAATGGAACAATGGAATTTACTACCGATGCAGCTAATTCTAAGCTTGAAGGATTTGGAGGAGAATTTGGAATAGATATAAATTGTTCCAGTTTAGTATGTAAAAAAAATCAGCTTGGAAAAGCCATAATTAGAGATCAGTGTACGAATTTATTATTTTCTCAGAACTTAATAACAAGTTACGAATCAATACCAATTTATAATTTTGAATTAAGCTCGTTCTATTTTTCAAACAATATAATAGTCTCTTTAAGTAATATATATGGATCAGGATCTGCCTTTTTAAACATAAATGGAAATACGGTAATTACCAATAATCTTATTTGTAAAAAAGGTAACTTATATTTAGAAATTGGTGTTAATTTTAATGGAAACCCCAGCCTAAGTGGTAATATTTTTTGTTCAGGTACGCAACAGGCCGCATACTATTTAAATTCCAATATTATAGGTAATTCAAGTATTTATGATGTTGATACTTATCATTTGATTCCCGGTTCACCAGCTATTGATGCCGGTAATCCCAATACTGCTTATAATGATTTAGATGGTACACGAAATGATATTGGTGCTTATGGTGGACCAACACCATTTGTGGATGGAGGGATAACAGGTTTACCGACAATAACAGAATTCCAAGGTCCAATGACAGTCACCCCCCGAGAGGATTTACAGTTACAGATCAAAGCCAAGACAAACAGAGATTAAGGAGAGAAGATGAAACAGTTTATTCTCTTTTTAATATTGTTAAATTTTCTGTTAATATGTAATGCAGGGAATTCGCCTTATCCGATAATATTTGTGCATGGACTCACAGGTGATGACACATCATTTAAGGATACTATGTTTAAGTTGAATAGCAAATTTGATATTGATGAAGATGATATCAATGTATTAGATATTTGCCTTAATAAAGATAATAATAATGCCACAGCAGATATGAATAATGATATTGAATATGATAATTTTCAATATATTACATTACTTCATAATTATGATGTAGTTTTGGGGAGAAGAAATTACAGTGAGAATTATCTGGAATGTACCCATGCTTGGGCAGCAAACAGATCTGTTTATGCTATCAATTTTAACGAAAACAGATTTGAAGGAGCTTCTTGGGATCTTATTACCCAATTTGATGGCAGTAATCAGAGTGCTATTATGAAACAAGGAAAAGCTTTGGGACACATGATTAATGAAGTATTAGAATATACAGGTGCTGAAAAAGTTATACTAGTTGGTCATTCTATGGGAGGACTAGCGATTAGAGAATATTTGCAAAGGACAGAGATTGTTGACGGAGTAACAAAAAACAAGTGGTGGGTCGATAAAAATGATTCATTAAATGGGCACAAAGTCGCAAGAGTTGTTACAATTGGTACACCTCATTTAGGCTCTAATTTTTTGGGAGTTTTCAGCAAAGATGAAACACCCAATGTTTGGAGTGAAGGCAGCAGAGATATGAGATATGACTATGACGGTATTGGAAGTGTAGCTCCCTCAGAAAGCTCAAACAATGGAGTTTATCTCTTTGGGGGTGATGAGACAACCCCTGCATTAATGATTAATAACTTTTGTAACGATGATATCGATTGCAATGGAAGCATAAATGAAGGAATTATTGGACTTAATGATCCTTTAACTTTTAGTTTTAATAATAACATGGCATTACCCTCTAATCTTGAATATACTTGGATTGTTTCTAAGGTTGAAGGGCTGTTGGATTTACTAGCAGATTCAGATGGAATAGTTCGGGCGGATAGGCAAATGTTGTATAATTTCGGAGATACTCTAATGACACATGTAGCACATACATCTGAAGGTAAAAATTATCAGTCTATCTTCCGAGGTCTTGATGAACCTGATAATTTACAATTTTCCTATTTAGTAGAATCATCCAAATGGTACAGCGGATTCATTACTTATCAACCCAATATGGGTATTGAAGATAAGGACTGCTATTTTCTGAGAACCAATGGAGATTGCCAGATAGATTTACAGTTTTACACCAATAATACAGGGGTAAATCAATTGGAAGTACTGAAGAAGAACTCTGCCAATAATTACGATACACTCCACACATACAATCTTTTAGAGGGAGTTAATAATTATACTTTTGCCTCTAATGGCAATAGCGAAGTTTATTTTAGAATTACAGGTAACGCCAGTAATACTTCCACAGATCATACTTACGATTTCTATTTTACTACCACAGATGTCCAACTTGAAGCAGATTTCCAGTGCAACTTAACTTATGGAACCATCAGCACAATGTTTTCCTTTCAGGATCTGAGTCAGGTACAAGGAACATCGATTACATCTTATCAATGGGATTTTAATAATGACGGGATAGTTGACTCATACGTAGCAAACCCAACCTGGCAATATCCGAATTATGGGATTTATAGCGTAAGATTGACTATTTCGGATGGAATCCATTTGGATTATATTGTAAAAACCAACTGTATAGTTGTCAGACCTCAATCTAGTGACACGCAATATAACATTTCTTCTTTGGAGTATTTCTTCGACATTGATCCGGGGATTGGGAACGGAAATCCTATCTATTGCAGTCAGGATTATGAAGTCACCACAGAGGTTTCTATACCTACAACCGGTCTTTTCGAAGGCTTGCATAGGTTGTATGTTCGGGCTAAAGATGAGAACAATCAATGGGGAGTTCCTCAATGTAAACCGATTATTATTCAGAATACCTCTACATCCGAGCCTTTACATCAGATCACCCAGATGGAGTATTACTTTGATAATGCAGTAGCTCCCGGAAGCGGGACGAGTATCAGTGTGAGTGCTGGAGAAGATATTTTAAAAAGCATTTCAGTTCCGACAGGAAGTCTGACTGAAGGGTTACACAGGTTGTATGTCAGAGCTAAGGATGAGAACAATCAGTGGGGAGTTCCACAAGTTAAGCCTATCATCATTCAGAATACATCTACTTCCGAACCTGCACATCAGATCACTCAGATGGAGTATTACTTTGATGATGGCGTGGTTCCTGGAAATGGGACAAGTATCA
>CAYQPF010000144.1:0-13194 GCA_964419225.1 uncultured Candidatus Cloacimonadota bacterium
CAAGGTTGAGCATGATATAGTCATCAAAAATAAAACTAAGGGAAAAAGTATTTTCATGAACTTTTTCATTAAATCAGCCTCCTATGCTTGAATGAAATTTGTTGTTCCAGAGATTATAGATTTCCACCTTCTTATCTTAAGCAATTGAGAACAGATATCACTGCATTTTGATATTTTTGGGGCGATGATTAATAGATGTTTATTACTATTTTAGATAAATGTCTTAAACATGCAAATTGATATTAGGTTAACACTTATATTGAAAGAAGAAAGTGTAACTTCCTTAGTTTCTTCTGCAATTTAGACCGAAACAACTTTCTTGTCAAGTGAATTTCATTGGAAACAACACTGTCCTAATCTGTCGGAATTTCCACGTAGTAGTGGAAGTGTGTTATGCGTCTCTTCCCCATTTTACTACTACTTCCAATGCCCCCTTTTATTGATCAACCGCCCAATCTCCCAGAAGAACAGACTACGAGTTGATTGTAAAAGAAGCCTGACAGTTAAACAAAACATTCTGCACTTTGAACCGACGAGACTTTGGTTATTCCCAATACATGAAATAAACCCGGATTTTGCAGTAGAGGTTTGCAAACTGAGTCAAAGATCATGTTGCTTGATAGCTTGCAATTGAACGAGGTTATATAATAAATATATGGTGAGTGAAATTGTAAGTTATTCAAGTACATTAGCTTCAGTCAGGTTATAAAGATCTACTGCAATATTCGGGATAAAATCAACCAGTCTAAAGACAGGTTCTACGCTGGGCAGACGTGGGAGTCTGCCCCTACAATTCCCATAGTTTCTACTTGGGGTGGGAGGTTGTCCAACAATTTTACGGCCCCCTGCCTACTGCACACTGCCAACTGACTTAGGCAGGTTGCCCAATCTCCCAGCCCTGATTACTGACAACTGACTACTGGCTAGGAATCTATGCTTCCTGTTCCGATCTCCCTTCGTGTTCCATTCGATGGACACCTGTTGCTAAAAATCTTAGCAAGTGTCTTTTTCCCGAATTTATCCTCAGTTCGCTTAATTTGTATAATTCGTGGTATATAATCCGGAAAAATGTATTTCTCCCCTTATTATAAATCTCTCTTCCCATTCGTGTATTTTGGTGTTCATTCGTGGTTAGCACTCTCGAAAAGAGCCTCTATCCCTTGTGTCAAATCCAATTTCCTCTATCCTTTCTCCCCTGATACCTGACAACTGACTACTGGCACCTAAGTATTTGCCTGCGGGTTTCATCATTTTCCCCATCTCCATTCGCTCCCCTCGCTTTGCAAGAGAGGGCCGGGGGTGAGTTATTTTTTCCCCACTGCCCCCTGCCTACTGCACACTGGCCCCTGTTCTTTCTTGTCCGTGTTAGTCCGTGTTCGTCTGTGAAAGTCAGTGTTCCGAGACGTCGATTCTTCCCAATCCTACCATATTAACATCCTAAGAATCCTAATTCAGACAGAAATCCAAAATAATCCTATAAATCCTAATTTATTTTCGCTCCAGTGACATTAAAACTCATTTTTGTCGGCTTATCTATATAGAGGGGGAAAATAGTTAATTGTTAGTGAAGATAAGAATAGGAGAAAAGAGACTTTTTCGGAACAATGAATGGTTCTCAATCAGTGTTAATCTGTTTGATCTGTGTCATCTGCGTTCTATTAATGGTCTTTTAAACCACCCAAGGAGGAAAAAGTGCGTGTATTCTTTAAAACCGGAGCGAAAAGAGTTTCTCTCAAATCAGAAGGATTGACTCTTCTTCACTATAAAAAACCAGATCTGTATTGTGTCAGGAAATACTTCATCCCGCCCAAAACAGAACATAATACCCTCATGGGAAGCATATTCAAAAACCTGACTGCTATCTGGAAATCTGCACCATTAGAATTCAAAGAACAATTCACCCTCTACGCTGAATGGTATAATCAACAATACAGAGTTGGAAAGTATCCGCTCAACAACTACGCCTGCTTCACAAAGATAATGTTTGAAATCAGAAAAGAACACCCGGATTTGAATTTAACAACACTGAGATATGAGACAATTATTAATTATCAATTATTAATTATTAATGGAGGAGAAGAGAAAAAGGCAATTGAAGGTGAATGGTTAGTGGCTGATGCAGGAAGGGAGGAGACGCTTTTCGGAGAAATCAGCATCGATATACAGGATAAACAGGATGGGGAAACAATTATTAATTATCAATTATTAATTATTAATGATAGAGAGAAATCATTAGTTGATAATTTGGTTGAAGAGATTTATCTTGGGCGGGTTGTGGGGGGTACAATGTGTGTGCCCTAATAATCCGCTCTTTTTCTTCTTTCTAATTGGAGCATGATCACTGGTTAAGCAAGTGAAAGCGTGACAAATCGTCACGCTTAGAAAATTGTTGCAGTTGAAGTAATAGTCTTTTTAGTTTGCTTCAATCAGTGCTTTCCCATAATTATTTATTTCAAGTATGGCTAGAATGACTGGGTTTACATTTCTATCCTGTACATCATGTATATCCCTGTCAAATTACTCTCTAATTGGGCAAGCTGCCCAATCTCCCAGGAAAAGCAACATGATTCAGCAAGTCCTTCCCTTCGAAAGAAAGTATCAGAGGATGAGTTGATTTTACCGAATTTATCTTCAATTCGTGCTTATTTGTGAACATTCGTGGATAACACTCGCGAAAAGGGTCTCTGATATCTTTTGTAAAATCAGATAAAAATTAGCATCGATATACAAGATATTCAGGATAGAAAAACACTCATATCTTATCCTCAATAATTTATCTCTCTGATCAGTGGCTAAGTTTCTAAAATCTTCTCACTTTAATAATTGATAATTAATAATTTTATTCCTCTCCCCTCCTAATGAATTCGTTTAATTCGCACAATTCGTGGTTAACACTCTCGAAAAATGCCTCTCACGGACACCCGAATCCTGATACATGTATTGGGCATAACCGCCTTTTGAACCGACGAGACGTCGGTTATTCCTATAGAAAAGGGCGAACACATAGGTTCGCCCCTTCAGGAATAAAATCAAACGTTAAAAAAGACAGTTCTACTCAGGGCAGACGTGGGAGTCTGCCCCTACAATTCCACTAATATATGTAAAATATGCTCCATGCAAATGGTGCTGGACGCTAGTCCCTATTTAAAGTTCGTATCATATGAATAGAGGATGCAAAAGTATCAAGCATCTCTAGTATAATATCTGTAGAATAGGCTGGACGCTAGTCCCTATTTAAGCAAAATCATTTTTTTCATTAATGCTTGTGAATCTGAAGTAAGACGATAAAAATATACACCTGAACTCACTTTACACCCGTTATTATCAGTTCCATTCCACACCACACTATGTTCGCCTGAATTGAACATTTTGTTACACAGGGTATTTACCTTTTGCCCTTTTTGATTAAATACTTCCAATTTTACATCAGATGAACTTTTCAAAGAAAATTTGATTGTGGTTGAAGGATTAAAAGGATTGGGGAAATTGGAATACAGACTTATGGTCGGGGTCGCCTGTGAAAAATCATTGTTTTCTGTATTGGCTGATCCTTGAATTTTTAACATCTCATCCGGACCTGTCCAGAATGCTGTGCCCACCCAGGCATTCTGAAGTAAATCATAACATTTAGCAAGCTCTCCATTGTTCGTTGATGAACCCCAAGCCATCCAGCAATTTGCATATGAATCTGAAATTGGAGATAAACCTATCCAATATTCACCTGATTCCAGAATCAAATTAAGTCCGGATGCATCAATTCTGTTTGTATCCCTTGTGAAACCATTTGTTGGATCAGTAAACGTTTCCACTTCCATTGTGACAGGTACCCTTGTAGCATATAACATCGGATTAACTATGCCTAATATTGATTTAGAATAGACAACGCAAAATGCTGAATCAGCTATCGGATTGCCTATAGTACCGAAATAGTTGGAAATAGTATCAATGGTCCACCCACCTTCAGGAACAGTAATATCATCAACCAGAATAATTCCGTCATTTAGAGATGGCCAGGATGTAGCATTCAAGCCACCGCCTTGTGTGTTGAGAGAAGTTGCTTCGTACAAAACATCAGCAAAGATGTTTGATGCATAGACAAAAATAAAGATTAATGTCCATAATTGAATGAGTTTTTGCACTTTTTTCATAATACCCTCCGATTAATTTCTTTAATTAAATTGAAGAAAAAAGGATAAAGGGAAAATGTCAAGTGATAAATACTACCCCCACGGCCGTACAATCTTAACTTTTTATTATATATGGAATTATCTATAACAGTAATTCCGCTTTCTTAATCTTTATCATAGATTACATAGTAGTTTTATTGAAAGAATGTGTTTTCTTGTAATTGTAGAGACGAAAGTAATTTGTTATTATCAGGGAAGACAAATAAAAAATAGGAACTAATTTTCCCAGTCAAATTCTTTGTATGATTTTGCTTTTTCCCATCTTGATTCAAATACTTCTTTCATAAACATGGCAATGATTGGTTCATTGAAGAATAAAGTGTTCATTCTGTTAGGAGCAGGTTCATTTGGTCCAAAACCCAAAGCTGTTATCTGATCGTCTATGACCAAGAGCTTTAATGGCAGTTCTTCCAGAATTTTTAATTCGTCATTAGGCCCTAAATTTTTGATGAAATCACCAATTAATTGTTTTATTTTAGGGTCACCATTATATTCCATAATTGTTCTAATTTTTACAGAGTCCGGTATTTCATTATTAGCTGTTGATACTTGGGGAAGTTTAAAAAAAATCAATATTTCTCTTTCAGCTTTCCCCCAATAATACTTGATTCTTTCGTTAATACTAACGGGATCGGATAAATGTTCCAACTGATAATAAGGTGATTGATCAAGAGTTGATTTATTATATTGTTCCTGCACAATTGCCGTTAACTGTTCATTTTTGTTTTTGTATTCTTCAAATTCTTTTTCTTTTTCGTCCACTAACTGTTGAAAAGTAGTTTTGGGATTTAATACTTTATAAACTTTTTTATTTCCAACCAGATCTTCAGTTATCATTCCTTTAGATATAAGAGAGGATAATATTTCATAGATTCTTGGACGGGTTAGACCGATTAGATTATGAATTTGGGGAGGTGTGGAGTTGGGATTCATTAAAAGAATTGTATATATTTTTGCTTCTCTTTCTGTGAAACCGTTATTTTTCAGCATTTCAATAATAGTATCATTGTTCATATAATCTCCTAAATGGATTATTCTTCAAATCACATTATCTGTGTCAATAAAAACAATTCAAAAAAAATCGGGTTTATCTTAAGGCAGTTGTAACTATTCACATAACATCTTCTGTACACACGGAAAATTAGATCAGGACTCTGCATTATGTTTAGAGAGATATTTAGCCAGTAGAGTAGAGGCAGGCAATCCCTGCCTCTACTCTACTGGCTAAATATCTCTCTTCACTTTGAAAGGTATGAGAAAAGGGTGAGTTATCAATTCCTCTTTAACAATTAGCAACGAATAGAATATGGTTATAATCATGTATTCAAGTGAAAGCAAAAAACATTTGACAAAGATGAATCTGATTTATAATTTTGAGCAGATTGTGTATATAAACAAAACTATTTACATACATTACTCTGGGTGGCTAAAGTATAACTTATGCCTCTTAAAAAAAAATTATGGAGGGAGAATGAAAAAAGCATTTCTACTTATATTGGCTCTTATGGCATGGTTTGTCTTGTTTGGGTTTAGCGGAACAGGAACAGAACTTGATCCTTATCTCATATCCAGTGTGTCTGATCTGGCACAGTTAGCTACAGATGTTATCGGTGGTGAAGCCTACTCTGGAAAGTATTTTGAACAAACTGTAAATCTTGATTTGAACGTTGCACCTTATAATTCAGGAACCGGTTGGATATCAATAGGATGGTATGACGATTCCAGTAGCACAGCCTGGCCATTTTCGGGAATTTTCAATGGTAATAATAATACAATCTCAAATCTATATATTAATAAACCTGCAAGCTCTTATGTCGGTTTGTTTGGTTTTATTCAAAATGCCACAATTAAAAACGTTGGTATCTTAAACATAAATTCTACATCATTCATTGGAGCAGGTGGTCTTGCCGGAGGCGGTATATCTTCTAATTTCAGCAATTGTTACAGCACTGGCACTATTTCAGCCAACGGGTATTTAGGAGGCTTGCTTGGTGCGTCTATGTCTTCTGTGGTTACGAATTGTTATAGTACTTGTACAGTTGTCGGTATTGATACAGGAACTTTCGTAGGAGGACTTATTGGATATAATACGAGTTCATCAATATCAAATTGTTACAGTACGGGAAATGTAACTGCCGGTAGTTATGGCGGTGGATTCATTGGACTAAATACTTCATCCTCAACCATTGAGTATTGCTACAGCAAAGGAAATGTATCAAGTATTGGTGCTTCTGCAACATCTTTAGGAGGTTTTGTTGGAATTAGCGATGCCAATATATACAAGTGCTATTCTACAGGATGGGTTAAAATTGATGGGATAATTCAGACAACTTGCGGTTTTTGCGGTACCGTCGAAGCTCCATCTGATATGTCTGACAATTATTGGGATATCACAACCTCAGGTGCTACTTCCTCCGGAGGTATTGCAATTGGAAAAACAACTACTGAAATGATGACTGAAAATCTTGCCGGCTGGGATTTTGTGAACATCTGGGAGCGAGTCGGTGGATATCCACGCCTTAGAACAAACCAGGAGGAAGCAACTCTCCCTGTCGAACTTTCTTCATTTACTGCAGTTAATACTTCAGAAAACGGAGTTAATCTCAGTTGGACAACACAGTCAGAAAGCAATGTGCTTGGTTACAGTATCCTTAGGAATACAGAGTTGGATCCAGGAAATGCATCAAGAGTTAATTTCAGTTTGATTTCCGGGACAAATACTTCGACAGAGTGTATTTACAATTTCTCAGATAACGATGTAATGGAGAATACCTATTATTATTGGCTTGAAAGTGTAGAATACGATGGAACATCACAAATGCATGGACCAGTAAAAGTTGTCATTAACAGTTCTACACCGTCCGGACCGACCATAGACCTCAAAACGACTCTTAAGGGTGCTTATCCAAATCCTTTCAACCCTTCTACCACAATCAGTTACGAACTATCTAAAGCTTCTAAGGTAAGTATCAGTGTATATAATGCCAAAGGACAGATAGTTACTAATCTTTTTAATGGAAACAAGAATCCTGGGCACTTCAATATAGTTTGGAATGGCATGGATAAAAACAACAATAATTGTACAAGTGGAGTATATTTCATTAAAATGGATACCGATGGCTTCACATCAATCAAAAAAGTTATGATGGTCAAATAGGGACTAGCGTCCAGCATATTTTACAGATATTATAATAGAGGAGCTTGATATTCTTGTCTCCTCTATTCATTTGATACGAACTTAAAAAATAGGACTAGCGTCCAGCATATTTTACAGATATCATACTAGAGGAGCTTGATATTCTTGTCTCCTCTATTCATTTGATACGAACTTAAAATAGGGACTAGCGTCCAGCATATTTTACAGATATCATATTCCTGGTTCTGAAAATCTCTGATCACAAGTCATATGATATTCTCTTTAATAAATTGAAAATAAACAAATAACGAGCAGGGACACGATGCATCATATCCCTGCTCGTTTTTGATTGAATAATATCTTCTTTGATCACCATCCTTTAGTTTCGGATCTTTTCCCCTATTCTTCTCTTCACTAACTACTAACAATTAACAACTATTAATCCCCCCTGCCTGCTGCACTCTGCCAACTGACCTTTTTTACTTTTTTCTTAAAAATCTCGGAAAAAAATATTGACATTCATACTCTTTTTAGCAAAATTCGTTCAAAATTTTTGTTAAAATACCTGAAGAATTGACCTACTATATAAGTCAGTTGTTTTTAGGATATGATTAATTCTTAACCTTTAACTTGCTTAATTAAATTTGTTCAGGAGAACTTATGAAAAAAAGAAAATTCTTGTTAGTTATTCTCACACTTATTTTAAGTTTGAGTTCAGGACTTTGGGGATTGGTTATTTCTGCCCAATCAGGAAACTGGAATGACCCCTATACCTGGGATGGTAACCAGATTCCCACCAGTACAGATAATGTCAGAATCCTGGCAGGTCACTCCGTTGTCCTTAATCAACCTGCCACTATTGTTGATCTCCAGCTTGACGGTACACTAACTTTTCAAGGACAAGGATCAGGAGATGATGGTATTTATTCCGGAAATGACTTAATCTGGGGCGACTTAACTGTTAATGGAACCAGAACCCTCGCCACTGATTCCAATGTTATCTACGATCTGAAATATAGAATAACATTTGACAATACCAATATAGAGTACATTATCCCGGCAGATAATTATTACAATTTAACTATTCAACCTAATAGTAACGGTTCATATAATGTTGCTTGCTTGTATGATGATACTTACATCATGGGTACACTTACTATTAACTCAAACGCTATTCTCAATACAGAAGCATTTATCATAAACGGACCCGGCAGAATTGTTTTTGCTGATTATGCCACTTTGAATGTCCGTCATGCAGAAGGTGTTGATGGTATTGCGAGTGCTGTCGGCATGAACAGAACTTTAGGCACGTCAGTTTACTCCAGCTTAATGAACATCATTTTTTCAGGGCCCACAACTGGTGTTTTCACAACTACTCCAACAGCAAATACCGTTCATGATGCTTCTTTTTACTATCAAGGCAATTTTACTTTGAATCAGGATCTGAACATCACCGGCACTGGTCATTTTGGTATAGACTACCAAACTTATATGATTCTACTTGGTGACAATGATTTTTCTTGCACCGGTACTGTTAGCGGTAGCCCTTCATTTGCTATTAATGGCTCAGGTATGGTCTTAGGAAATCTGATTCCCCGCATCACCACTTTCTATTACTATTCTGAGAATCCGGCATATATCCCCTCTTTTGCTTATTATCTTGACTTAAGTTCCAACCTTTATCTACCCAATAATCTCACACTGCAAAACCTGAACTTTTTAGGCTTTTCCTTATATCTCAATTCTCATACTCTCATAAAAAACCAAACCGATTTAGCTCTTTCTGGTAGTGCAGGTATTTCCAGATTTGATGTAAATTTTGTTTATAATGATGAGGAAATGGAGGTGCCTGTTGAAATCAACGGTATTTCTTCTATTCCCAGACAATGGCAAACAAGAATTTCCGGCAGTGGAAGCTACAACCTAATTTTAACCTATGATGCTTCTTATACAGAAAATCTCGTTAATGTCTGGGCTTCCGTAAATAATAGTACCTGGATAAAATTAAATAATGCCGATTATACTGCTGTCCTTGATGGCAGTTTACGTACTGTTACCGTGCCCATGTCTTTTTCTAAAGCAGAACAGGATAAAGCTACCACTATTCAATATACCGTTACCAATGCTGAAGTAACTCTCCCTGTAGAACTCTCTGCTTTCACAGGTGTTTACTCTTCAACTAACGGTATAACTCTCAACTGGACTACCCAGTCTGAAAGCAATGTCCTCGGCTACAATATTTATCGAAATACTGAAAAAGATTTGACTAATGCTCCCAGAGTAAATTTCAGCTTAATTACAGGTACAAATACTTCTCAGGAACACATATATTCATACTCAGATATGGATTTAACTTCTCCTGAATATTACTACTGGCTGGAAAATGTTCAAAATGACGGCAGCACACATTTTTATGGTCCCGTCAAAGTATTAGTAACCAACACTCCTTCCACTGATCCGGTGATTCCTCTGGTTACAACTCTTAAATCAGTTTATCCCAATCCTTTCAATCCCTCAACAAGTATCAATTATGACCTTTCAAAACCAGCACAGGTTAATATCTACATTTACAATGTTAAGGGACAGATAGTTAAAACACTGTTTAAAGGCAATAATAGTGCCGGACAGTTTAAAGTAGTTTGGAATGGCAGGGATAATAATGATAAAACCTGCGGTAGTGGTGTTTATTATATTAAAATGGATACGGGTGACTTCACATCACTCAAAAAAGTTATGATGATCAAATAGGGACTAGCGTCCAGCATTTAGTTCAGTTATCATATTCCTGGTTCTGAAAATCTCTGACCACTAGTAATATGATATTCTCTTTAATAAGTTGAACCCAAATAAAAAGCAGGGATACGATACATCGTATCCCTGCTTTTTTTTAAACACCCTCCTTTAGCTTCAGATCTCTTCCCGTCAGTGTTCCGAAAATGTCTTTCACCCCTGCCCACTGCCCACTGCCCCCTGCCCACTGATTGGCACAAGGCTTGCACCCTATAAATCAGAGTATAACCTGCCGGAATACTCTAAATCTCAGAAATATGTGTAATAATAAGGGTTTGGCAAAAGTAATACTATACCCATAGTGTATTATATATATTTTCCTGATATTATTTTGATATAAATAAAGAGTTAGAAAGGAGTTAAAATGGATTTCTCTGGATTATTTACTATGTCACTGTTATCATTCAGTGTTTTAGCATTGGCCGCAACTAATACTACTGCAAATGAAGTACCCAAAGGCCCTGGGCATTATAAGATCCTCACAAAAAAGAAAGGCGAGATTCATATTCCTTTCAAAATGCACAACAAAAAACCCCTCATGGCACTTAAAATAAATGGCAAAGATGCTGCATTGATGATTGATAATGGTCATCTGTGGGATGAAGTATGGCTGTTGGGTTCACCGTTGGTAGATTCTCTGGGGCTGGTACCTAAGGAATCAGTTGAGATCGGCGGTTCCGGAAAGGATGATCCAACCCAGGCTTATACTGCTGAAGGTCTGACTCTGCAATTTGCTGACATTACCTTCTACGAGCAAAGTGCTATTGTCTCACCTGCAGCTGCAGGTTACGCTAAAATGTTCACCGGGACAGACGGACAGTTATGTAATACTTTTTTCCGGCATTTTATTGTAGAATTTGATTTTTACAAGTCGGAGATCATTCTGCATGACCCGGCTAAGTTCAAGTATAACGGGCAAGGCAGTGTTTTAGATATGCAATTGGAAAGTAACGGCAGTTACTCGGTACCGATGTCCTTTACTCTGGAGGATGGGAAGCATTATGATGACAGGGTTGATATTGATTTGGGCGGAATATACAGTCTGCAGATCGCCACATACAATAACCAGAACATCAAAGCACCTGTAGGAGCTAAGCCTTTGAAGAGTTACGGAGCCCAGGGAGAAGTTTCTGAGTATCAGAGCAGAATCAAGGAAATGACCATCGGCAAATTCACTTTCAATAACCCGGAAGTGGTTTTCAGTGAAGGTAAAACAGCCAGGATCCATCAGGATAATCTGGGAGTGATCGGTTTGCCGTTATTCATGAAATTCAACACTGTTTTCGATTATTTTAACAATAAATTGTATCTGATTCCCAATAACGCTATAAAAGTAGAATTATAAATGCTCCGCTTGGGGGAGTATAGCCACCGAAAGGTTCACGAAGGGAAGAATAATTAGCCACAAACAGCACAAAAAGCACAAAAGGGGATTAAAATTAGTTGAACCCGAGTGTGCTATAGATAATAAATGGATGTCTGTAGGGGCTGACTCCCATGTCAGCCCAATGCAGAGTCAGGCTTTTTAAACTGGTTAATTTATCCTTGTAGGGGCGAACCTGTGTGTTCGCCCTGTGCAAATTGCTATATTAATGACGCAAGCTGCGTCATCTCCCAAAGGAAGCTTGCCGATAAAAAAGCTTGTGATCTTAAGGCACAACAGATCTGGCGTTTTTCCCACATTAACCAATAACCTCTAACCATTAACTATTAACCATTTACAATTCACATAAATTCCCTTGACTATTTTTTTCAATTTCTGATAATTCAGCACAGATCTTAAAAGTTGATTTCTCTGGAGGTTATAATGTTTAAAGAATATTTTGCTCTTTTATTAATGGTTTTTTCTGTCACCTGTATATTCGCTATGTCCTTCGATGAAGGAATTGCCAATCTGGCTGACCTTACTGCTGCCAAGATAACTCCCAAGGCGGGAAATAATCTGGTCATTGCCAAGATAGACACCTATCCCAAAAATAATGATAATTTTAATAACTACTTAATGCAGAAATTAGCCCAAAATCTTCTGGAAAAGAAAGTTCAGGTTCTGGATCCTGCAGAGGTAACGCCAATAGTCAACAAGTTCCTGCAAAAGAAGAGTTTTCCGCTTGATTATAAAGGTTTTGATGCTCTGTCCTTTGAGATCTTTTCAGCCACTGAAAAAGCAGCAACCCTCTATCTTTTCGGCCGTGCTGAGATCGTTGATGATAGCATCTATGTTGTACTGGGTTTTCTCAATCCGCAGACTGCTAAAACCACGAAAAGGGTTTATTATACCCTGCCAATGGATAAAACCTCGGATCGACTACTGAATATTGTCAGAGCCAAGAAAGAAGAACCTAAAGAAGAAATCGTACAGCCTATTACGATCTATAATATTATTTTCATAACCAATGAAATAGCTCCGACTCCACCTCAGGAAGTCAAAAAAGAAGAACCGAAAGCAGAGCCTGCACCTGTTGTTAAAGAACAACCCAAGTCCAAACCACAACCACAACCTGCCGGCATTATTTATAAAGAAGATTTTTCCGGGTATGAGATCGGTGATATGCTGACAGATAACGGGTCGAATCTCGTTATTGTGAAAGGTCCTGATGGCAGGAAATATGTTACAACTCAGTCCAAGAGTTACGATTTGTTTTTGAAAGCCTTAGACCTTCCCAAGGACTTTGTGCTTAGTTTCGATTTCATTGGGGAAGGAAATGTCTTTGACTGTACTTTTACTTTTGTCGATAATGAAACTTTGGAGACTAATTTCTTGTTTGGTAATGAATACAGATACTGGGCACATGTGCAAAAGATGGACAGAGTTGAATTCGAACCCCGTAATTTTAATATGATCAAGATCATCAAGAAAGGTGATGTCTGCAAATTCCTGGTTAACGGTAATTTTATTCAATCTGTGAATCTGGACAACACCCGTCAGTTGAAGCAGTTCAAACTGAAGTTCAACAGTCACGCTAAATTTACCAATTTCCTGATCACATTGAATTGAGAATTAATCCGGTTTACGGCAAGATGATAGATGAATGTAGGGGCTGACTCCCACGTCAGCCCAATGTATAACCATGTTTATGCTGG
>CAYQPF010000145.1:0-13035 GCA_964419225.1 uncultured Candidatus Cloacimonadota bacterium
TGATCAAATGAGTAGTGAAACAAGATTCTCTAACTATGCCTATAAAGACGCTTTAATGAAGAGCGGGATGGAAGGCTATAAAATTATTACCGATAGACTGCAAAGAGAAGTTAAACCCCAAATCAGACAGGTGTGCCTCGATATATTATCTCTCAGATCATATGCCGCTTTAGAAATTTCTGTGCAAAAAGACCTTTTAGCCGGACATAAAGATTTACGCCTTGCTGCCTGCCGTTACATTTTTAATTTCCCAACCGAAGAAAATATCAAATGGTTATTCAAAATGCTCGATGATTCAGCTTGGGAAATCAGAGCTTATTCTGCCAGTGCTTTAGGCAGATTAAGAGTTTATCACGCTATCCCGTTTCTTCTGAAAAAACTCTCTGACAGAGTTTGGTGGGTAAGAATGAATGCAGCAATGGGCTTGAAGAGTCTGGGTAATGAAGGTATTAAGGTTCTCAAAAGTACAGATCCTGCTGTTGATAAATATGCTTGGGAAATTAGTCAGTATGTACTGACTATTGCTTAGGAGGAAGATTGGAGTTTTTTTTTCATAGATTAATATTTATTATGGATAATCTTATCCTCTGGTATTTCCTTTGGATAAACTCAGTATATATTTTATTGATTTTTCTTTCTTTCCCGGAAATTTATGTAAGATTCCGGGAAGTTAATTCTGAGGATTTAGAAGTTCTTCTGAAATCTGAAGCCATCCCTCCAATTTCAATCGTTGCCCCTGCATACAATGAAGAAGTAACGATTGTAGATAGTGCAAAATCCATGCTGAACCTTTCTTACACCAATGTTAATGTGATTTTGATCAATGATGGTTCAAAAGACAATACAATGCAGGTTCTGATGGATAATTTCCAATTGGAAAAAGTTCCCCCTGCTATTCCGCAATACATTAAATCCAAACCGGTCAGAGGTTATTACAAATCAAAACTTTATCCCAAACTTTTAGTAATAGATAAAGAAAACGGAGGCAAAGCAGACTCGCTTAATGCCGGCATTAATGCCTGTGTCACTCCTTTCTTCATGGCTGTTGATGCTGATACTCTCATCGAAAGCGATGCCTTACGCCGTATGATCCGCCCTGTTCTGACTACCAGAAATACGGTAGCATCTGGCGGTACTATCCGCATTGTAAATGACTGTGAAACTGATGCCGGAAAAGTGACAAAAGTCGTTTTTCCTAAATCAATATTACCAGCTATACAGACTGTCGAATATCTCAGAGCCTTTCTTTTTGGGAGACTCGGCTGGAATATTCTGGGTGGTAATCTGGTTATTTCTGGTGCTTTCGGTTTGTTCAACCGGGAAGCTGTACTCGATGTCGGCGGATATAGAACTGATACCGTAGGTGAAGATATGGAGCTTGTTGTTCGTCTTCACCATGAATTGAAAAAGCAGAAAAAACCCTTTAGGGTAGAATTTATTCCGGATCCTGTTGCCTGGACAGAAGTACCTTCAACACTTAAAGTCCTTTCCCGTCAAAGAGAAAGATGGCATAGAGGATTGATCGATACTCTCTGGAGACATCGGGAAATGTTTATGAACCCACGCTATGGAATCACAGGATTGTTTACTTTCCCATTTTTTGTTCTGGGAGAATTAATGGCTCCTGTCATTGAAATGATCGGTTATTTAGGTCTGATTGCCGGTTTGATCCTGAAAGTCATCGACTGGAAATTTGCCATGCTTTTCTTCGTCGTTGCCTGGGGTCTGATGATGATCCTGACAATATTCACGATAATCATGGAAGAAACTACTTTCAAAAAATACAGTGGCTTTAAAGATATTGTCAAAATGATCCTCTTTACTATTGTCGAAAGCTTGGGTTACAGACAATTAACCGTAATCTGGCGGCTTCAAGCATTTTACAAATACCTCAGAAAAGATCAAAGCTGGGGAAAAATGACCAGAGCCGGCTTTAGCGATAAAACTATTAAAGCTCCCGAAGTAAAACCCGGCACATAATAATATGTAGAGACAGGGCTTGCCCTGTCTCTTTGTTATCTACTTGGTCGTCTCGATGCACTGGACTCTAGTTACTAGTTTAACTTCATATCATATGACTAAAAGTCTGAGAGTAAAGAATCTGACATATGATATCTGAAACAAATGCTTGATGATTGTCCTTATTTTAAGTTCGTATCATATGACTAGGAGGAGACAAGAATATCAAGCTCCTCTAGTACGATATCTGTAAAATATGCTGGACGCTAGTCCTATTTTAAGAGTATCATTTTTCTGATCGAATTATAGTTGCTGGTGGTCATCTTACAGAAATATATCCCTGAACCTACAGTTTTACCATTGTTGTTTGTTCCATTCCAAAGAATCCTTTGATTTTTGCCAGCATTGGTAATACCCTTGATCAGGGTTCTAACTTTTTCACCTTTAATATTATAAATATCAATGTTTAGATTACAAGTTTCTTTTAAAGAAAAGTTAATGTAAGTATTGGGATTGAACGGATTGGGATAAGCGTTGTACAACAGAGTAGCACCTTCAGCAGGAGTAATAATATTGTCACCGATTTTAACTGTAACGGGACCATAGAAGGAACTGGTATTATCAATATTTATGTTCTCCAGCCAATAATAGTAAGTTGTATTTGATTCAATTTCAGCATCTTTTTGAGAATAAGAGGTGGCAGTACCTTCAGTAATACCATCAACGATCATATTAGGAGTGATTTTAATAGCGTTAGTCTTGGTAGGCTCAGTTGCTCGATAAAGATAGTAGCCCTGATTATCAGTCTCTGATTCTGATCTCCAATTAAGCTGGACGAAGCCGGATTCTGTGTTTATAAAATTAGCATTGAAGTAGGAGAGTGTTATAGGTAGAGTTGCTGTTTCGCTGTTGGGTAAAACTATTTCAATATCTCCGGCAGACTTGTTGGAAGGAATTGTAAAAATAACAGTTGTAGTCCAGAAACCGGGATTAGTTACTATAGTCCAATTTAACTCAGGTAAAATTCTGTAAGCAATTTCGAGAGGGATGAAGCCTAAACCGTGTGCAATATAGATAGATGTACCGCTAAAATTAGTGCCTGAAAGAGTAATAAGCAAACTTACATTGGGAATCGTAATATGCACTGGAGCCAGTTCAATTGTAGCTGTAATAGTAGGTGAGCCATTAATTTCAAAAATATTAATATCTGTATTAATGGGCATTCCTGAAGCATTAAAGAGAGATTCCGGACGCGGATTAGCCCTACGACTGGAAGTTGTCGCAACTGCTGTTACAAGATCACTGCCAGGGTATGTGATACGGATATTGTCAACATTTATGATGTACCCATTAATGTCTGTGCATCCATGAAATCCAAAGTAATAAGTTCCGGAACTTGTCGGGGTAATAGTGGCTGTACCAGTTAAAAATGTCACACTGGTACAGTTATAATCCGAGAAGAGAATTGTTTCATTCATGGAACTTGCATCAGGAAAGTTCCCTGCTCTTAATTCGATTTTTTCGTGATACAAATCTGAACCTGCTTTATAATTAAAAGCAATTCTATATTGTGTGCCTGCATTTAATTGCACTTGAGGAGTAAAAAACCAGTCATTCATTGGTGTGCTGGCATTGAAATGAATTGCTGCCATTTTATTAACATTTGAAAAGTTTATTCGCCAGATTTCGTTATCACCATTTTCATTTATGACGGCCCATCCAGCTGGAAATGTTGTAGTTGAACAAGCTTGGAAGTCTTGAATATATGGGAAAGAGCTAATGGTTGGATCAACCATGGTAGTGAATTTGGAAACTGGGCATGAATCTGCATCTCCAAATTCATTATAAGGAATTATTTGCCAAAAATATTCAGTACCATATCTGAGGGCTGTAGTAAATGTGTAAGAAGAATTTACTTGATTAGTCAAAAGAGTAGAAGGTGGGTTTAGTGTATCAAAATAAATTTTGTAACCTGAAGCTATTCCTGTATTAAAGCTTCCTGTTATTGTAGGATATAGACTAATACCCGTGGCATTATTTTCAGGTGAAAAAATGGTACATGCACTTGGGGGTGTGGCAACAGAAGTGACTAAAAAATTATCAATATGAAGATCAACACTACAATTAGCAACATCAGAAAAACCGTAAAACCCAATTTTCACAATACCTGAGTATGCTGATAGATCAATTGCTACATGTTCTCCAGCAGTGGCAATGTTGTGAAAGACATATTGACTTGTAGTATTGTCCCATAAACGAAGAGTATTTGCAACAGTCCAGGTTACGCCTGCATCGGTTGATATTACAACAGCAAACTTGTGATAGGATCCTATGAGTGTTGGGGGGGCAGATGAATTATATATGGTAAGTGCAAGATCAAATTCCAAATTATAGTCATTTGCACCTAAATCAATTGGAGGGGAGATCAACCAGTATTTACAATTAGTTCCAATTACGTTGACTTTTGTCCCATAGTCTGTGCCTGTTCCGCCAAATAAATTTCTGCACCAGCCTGTGTCCACCGCGGTTAGCGAACTTGGGGAAGATAAAATACCACTATATCGAGACCAATTTAAAGGAGGGAAGGTAGTATCATTAAAATTTTGCGTACATGGAGGAAAAAGAGTGGGATTAGAACAGGTGGTGAAGTTCCATTCGGTTCCAATAACTTCCTGAGAACCTCTGACCGAAGTAACAGTCCAGTAGATTTTCGTACTAAAGGGCCAGGTAGTTTGGAATGTATAATTGCTGGCTGTCGTTGCCAATCTGTTCAGTAAATCATTACCACCTGAACTGGTACCAACACTAATATAATAGCTGTTTGCACCATTGACATCAGACCAGTCAAGGGTTCTGTTAAATGGATCAACATTGGTGGACCCTGTTAAGGGTATTGAAGTATATGCAACACCGGATGTGGTTGTAAAGGATCTAATGGTATTGCCAGACGAAATGCCATAAGCATTATATGCTTCAACAGTCCAATAATATGTAGTGTTAAAGCGTAATCCAATAGGAGCATAGGTAGTTACATTACTAATATCTGTGCCATTGAATATATTGGTGGGAGGATTATTTGTGCCTAAGTATAAGTAAAAACCGTTAGAAAAACCTTCGCCTGCATTCCAGATAAGTGAATAATCCGGAATAATATATGTCGCTAAATTGGCAGGCAGAAGAAGGGTCGGTGAACCAGGTGGGTTAGTTGCCTCTTCGATCGACACCACATCGAGTATGATGCCATAAGCTGCTTGATAGGCATCAGTTTTATCTCTAAAACGGATAAGTCTTCCATTACCAACATATGGATTAAGATTGATAGTCATTTTTGTATAATTTGTCTGGGCACCAGTAGCAGAGAGATAAGCCAATTGTGTCCATGAATTTCCGTCATCAGTTGAAATCTCGCAGAAAGTAGTATCGTGACCTACAATCTTAGAGTCATTATCCCTCCAGTAGAAATAGAGATTAAGATTGGGAATTATGTTAACCGGGGGCATCATGAGTATGGCATGAACTGTTGCACTATGGTTATATGATGCTTTTGCAGCACCTGCTGTTCCGTTGTAAGTACCAGAGGTAACTCTTGTCCAGATAGAATTTGTGTTTGGAATGGTCCAGCGTTGAGGAGGAAAAACAGTTCCATCGAATCCTTCGGAATAGGGAAAGGAAGAGATTGTTGGATCAGGCATGGTTGTAAATGTCCAAATTGGGCCATTTGTAGTACTATATGAGTTTCCAGCTTCGATATACCAGTTATATGTAGCGGAATAGGCTAAGGGCGTTGTAAAAGTATAGGTTGGGTTGGTTAAGCCTGAAGCAATTTGAGTATATGTATCCGCAGAAAGCTCTTTGTAGAAAACTTTAAAAGTGTCACCATTACTTGCCCAGCTAAAAGTAGGTTTAGCCGTTACACCAGTAGTCAAATTTGCGGGTGTTGGATTACTTGGAGCCGTCGGTGGGGTGTTTTGACTTATACCAAGTAACTGAATATTAGGTATGACTGTTCTACCTTTTGCAGTAGGGGGAGCTGAAGGATTCGGATTATTAGTGTCACTGTAATAATAAATGCTTCTATTATTTACTCCGCTATGATACCAGCTTAAAGTACCACCGTAGCCTGGAGTATTCTCATCAACAGCCACAACAAGATTATTTATGTTATTGTAGGAAAAAGGAGTATCAAAATTGATAGTTAACCATCCTGCACCAGATGTTACACTAAAATTTGCTGCTGTCAAATTTCCTGAATAAACTTGTGTAAGATTAGAATAGGGCACCCAGTCTGTAGTGGAAGTAAAACTTGTCTTAGTGGTTGTGCCTAAATAAATAGTCCAGGCAGCGTTTTTAGTAAGCCAGGTTGTGTAAGAAGATGCGGTAGCAGTACAGTTAATTTTTATGCCAGTAATTTGACCACTACCATTGATTTCACTCCGTAAACAAATAATTTGGGAATAATTATATTCATAGTAATAATAAGTCGGAACATAGTTAACAGTGTATGTTCCAGTACCTATAGTAATGCTTGCATTTAGTACGCCAATTGCCACTATTAAATATGCCATAGCAAACAGTAATTTTTTCATATTCTAATCTCCTACAGATGTAGCTCTCTTTTAATATATAAAAATATTTAAAGTATTGGTTAGTGAGTCAGTATGCATTTGAACAATAATATCAAAAAATAATACCTGACTAGTAATAATTCTTTATAGTTTTATACATTAGCAAAAAAAGAAAACTGTTAAAATGTGTCAAGGAGAATTTTGACTGATGTAAAAGAATAGAATAGGAAGCAATGAGTTCCCTTTTAACCCGAACTGTGCACTTGAATCTTTACAACTTGGCTGAAACTAATGAATTTGAGAGACTTATAACTTCACTCACCATATATTTATTACATAACCTCGTTCGATTGCAAACCCTCAACTTTCATGATCTTCGACCCTGCTTGTAAACCTCTACTGCACAATCTGGGTTAAATAATTTTTTAGTTTGTTTTCCCTAATTCGTTTAATTCGCATAATTCGAGGACAAAAAATCCCTAAAAGCGTCCTGTATCCAAATCGAAATTGTACTATATTTTCTTGTCCTGTATGGTTTTACAGCGAATACTCACATACCGTTTTTAATTTTTTGCTCTAATATAGTAGGAGGATTTATGCAGCCTCCAAAACTATAAAAGGAGTATATTATGAAAGGGAAGAAAACTGTGAAGATCAACTGGATCAAAGAACAGATCCGGTTAGACGAATTTAATGCTCTGTGTGGGAACGGAGCAGGACAGCCGGAGGTTTATTGCTTAGTTAGTGGAAAGTTGGCCTCAGATACCGAAAGCTTGGAACAAATTATTATTTACCACATTGGTTGTGAAATTACCAACTCTATCATGGAAAAAGTACAAAAAGAATTCCAACAAACTCTTCAATTTTACCCGGATTCAGAAGGCAGCTGCAAGAGTTTTCTTATGAAGGGATTGATTGAAGACTGCGAAATTAGTAATGAACCTGAATTACTCAAAATGGTCGAAGCATGCCTTATTACTGACAACAAACCCTTGAAACAACATCTAACCTACTTTGAAACTGCCAAGCCCAAACTCAAAATTCTGAATATGGGTGATTACCGTCCTCTTAGTGAAACAAGCAGCTTATAATTCCTGTTGATTAAGGTGATTATGAAAAAGCCGGATTACGGATAGGGGAGAGCGTATAGTCTGGAGTCATGAGTCGGAAGTCTTGAGTTGGGGGTAAAGAATCATTTTCCCTGGCATATTTCGGGATTGATCCAGATTTTGCCTTTATTTTGAAATAGTTGTTGCCCGGTGCTTTTAGATTATTCGGTTTATTGGTTGTTGTTTACCACAGAGACAGGGCATGCCCTGTCTCTGTGATTACCCACTGACACCTGCATCTGATCAAAGTCATTTACTTAAAATATTCAGACAAATTTTTACACTAATAATGTTAACTTTTTCTTTTCTTTTCCTCTTTCGCTCTCCGTCAACAGCTCCGTGTGAACTAATTCTGGAAAAGTGTATCTGTTTTAACCCGGATTGTGCAGTAGAGATTTGCAAGCTGGGTCGAAGATCGTGAAGATAGAAGGTTTGCAATCGAACGAGGTTATATAATAAATATATGGTGAGTGAGATTGTAAGTCCTTCAAATTCACTAGCTTCAGCCAGATTGTGAAGATTCTACTGCACAGTTCGGGTTTAACTAAAGCTTTTGATATTGGGCTCTTGATACCTATTTCCCTGTTTATTCTGTCATATAGTCCATATAATCCATTTGCAGTCATTCTTCTGACTCTTAACTCTCAACTATCTCTCGCCCCTCTTCATCCTTGGTGTTCATGCGGTATTTCACGTCTCAATTCCCTAATTGTCAACTGTCAAATCTCAATTGTCAATTTCCCCGACTTCCACCTTCCCTGGGAGATGACGCTGCTTTCGTCATTATTATAAAGAACCTGGACAAGCCAGATCCAAAATCTAATTTCATATAAAGCTTTTGTTTTTCATAATGATTGAGTCCGGACTAAAAGCTCCAAGTTAAAATTCTAAAAGTGGCTTTATAGCTTCTTTCACACTCCCGAAAATTTGAATTCCTAAAACCACTAATTTCGCTTCGGTTTTTGTGGCTATTTTGGATATTTGGTTGTTTTTTAGGTCAATTAAACAACCCTGTGTCCAGATCGGGCAGGTATTCCAGAATTTTTCTGGCAGCCCGTTCACCGGCTTTGCCATCAAGCTTATCAAACATCAAAACATTAGCTTCTGCTCTGGCTTGATCTTTTTCATGCTTATATTGAATCGCAGTTTTAATAGTTTCTGATAATTCGATTGTTGATTTGATCCTCCAGGAAATTCTGTCCAGCAGGTCTTCAATTTCAACCAGTGATCTTTTTGTCTTTAGGGTCCGGAACGAGATCAGGGATTTATCCAGAGCACAGGCAATCCCCATTAAAGAACTTGTATCGCCGATCACAACATCACTCAGCATAATATAGGGTAAATTGTCAGGAGATTCAATGAAGCAAATCCCTTTTTCCTGCCTTAATCTTTCTTTGTATTTCTCGGATGTCCAGGGATGAACAGTGACCATGATATTGTAATCCTCTTTAAATTGAGCTAATTTATCGTACCATTGTGATATCCCGGACATGCCGGACTGATCCCATGTTGCCGAAAAAAGAAGATTCTTCTTACCATTGGAAAAACCTAAAGCATCAGATATTTTTTGGAGATCCTGACTGGTTATTTCACCATTGAAACAGGGATCCAAATTCGGGTTGCCGGCTGCAAAGGTGTTGTGAATCCCAAGTTCTCTCATTAAAGATACTTCGGCTTCACTGCTGACAAAATATAAGGTGAAGGGGGAATAGTTGTTTTTATTGGTAATTCTCTTAAAATGATAAGGACCATGCCTGAACCCAAATTTCAGGATCTTCTCTTCCGGATATCTGAAGGTTTCATGTCTGCACATAAAAACAGCTTGGGGAAATGAAAGCTTTGTGCTGGAGGTAATTTCTTTTGTCTTTAGGATGTTTTGAACCATTAGGTCTTTTGCCCGAATGGGAATTGGTTTTAAATATTTCTGTACTTCCTTGAAAATTAAGTGATCAAGATAGTCCCCGCAATAGAATTGGTACTTATCCTGAGTACTGCCATTACACATGGCCCAAAGTAATTTGTAAGGATATTTATATAAATAATATGTAAAAACCATTTTATCTCACTTCTTTTATTTACAAAAAAGGTTTCAGTTCTGCCTAAACCTGTCAAGTGAAACCTGTAACAAAGTTATCTGATGACAAGATAACTCACCTTTAGTGATGTTTAACTACAAGAATTACCGGTAAATAGTGCAAATGGTGGATTACATAGTTTTGATTATAGTTTTACCGTTTCGGAAAGTTTAAAAGGCTTTTAGAATTGTATATTGTAATAGTGAAAATAAAGCATTGGATAAATAAGTATTTAACGCTTGACAGTAATGATTAATCGTTCAATCTTATCCTTATGGAGGATTTGATGATAGATGTGAGTAAATTAACTATTAAACAAAAAGTGCTGTATATTGTAATTGGGATTGTTACAATTTCGCTCTTATTGATAACATTACTGTATTTTTTTATTACCCAAAATACTCTCGATAAGAATATCAAGGAAGCTTTGGTAAGCAATAATGCCATGTTGAAAGCAGAATTAGAGTATTTAGTTAAGACCACAGAATCAACCCTGAAAGAAAATTTGTTTACAGCAGATATTTATTTGGGGATAAATGGAAAATTTAGTTTGGATACTGGAAGCATCCAAAACCATGATGTTGTGAATCAAACGACAAAAGAAAAAAACAATATTGATATTCCTACAATGCGTTTGGGTGGAACTACTGTTTATCAGGATTATCAGTATGTTGATAAATTGAACGAAGTAAATAATTCGCTTGTAACAATATTCCAAATGATTCCTAACGGTATGTTAAGAATTTCCACTAATGTTAAGAGTAAAGAAGGATTGAGAGCTATTGATACTTATATCCCATCCGAATCGAAAGTTTATCAAAGTATCACAAACGGTCACACCTATATTGGAGAAGCTGTAGTGGTTGGAGAAAAATGTTTTACGATATATAAACCAATATTTGAGAATGGGCAAGTTATTGGTGCTTTATTTATTGGCCGGAAATTGTCGGATTTGTATAGTGTGATGTTTACTCAGATGGACGTCTATAAAAAGGGTGAATATCGTAACTGCTTCATATTCAGAACAAAAGATAAAGATAAAGGGAATTTGATATATCATCCTATTTTAAAAGATAGTTTACCTATTGATCCTGTTATTGACAAAATGATTGAACAGAAAAATGGATTTTTAAAAGGTACTATTCATATTGCAGATAAAAAGGAAAGAGCATATATGGCATTTTCCTATTATGAGCCCTTAGATATGATGATAGTTTCAAAGTCTTCATTTCAGGAAATAAGACCAATATTAATCAAAATGGCAACGGTATCTCTGTTTACACTCATTTTGATTTGTGGCTTATCTCTCTTGTTTGTCACCAACAGATTACAAAAGATAATCATACGCCCAATTTATGTTATTAAGGACTTAATTATTAATATTGGAAACAAAAATTTAGGATTTCAGGTGGACAGTCATGAAATAAATATGAATGATGAGTTAGGAGAAATGTTGTCTGCTGGCATTCAAACAAGAGATTCACTAAAGGAGACAATGCTTTTACTGTCAACCCAGGCTGAGGAACTTAAGAGTAGTGGATTAACTTTGAAGCAAACTTCTGAAAAAATGATGCAGGGTGCATCTGTGCTAAACGATAAATCTCATGATGTTTCAAAAACTACATCTATGATTACTGATAATGCAGTTATGATTGCAACTGCTTCAGAAGAAGCTTCTGTAAATTTGAGCAATGTAAACGGGTCACTAAATCAGGTAACTCAGGGTATTCATACAATAGCTTCATCTGTTGAAGAATCTAATACCGGATTAAATCAGATCAAAATAGAAATGAAGCATGTTGTTGATGGTTTTGCTGAAATGAATGGTGCCTTAGGTTATGTCGTAAGTTCCATTCATGATTCAGCTTCAGCTATGGAAGAAATGAGTGCTTCAATACACGAGATATCTAACAATACATTAAAAGCTTCTAAAATCTCTGAACATGCCGAAGATCTGGCAAATAAAACCCAGCTGATAATTAACCAAATGCAAGTTGCAGTCAAAGAAATCGGCAATATTGTCGGAGTAATAGATGATATAGCTGATCAGACAAATATGCTTGCTTTAAACGCTACCATTGAAGCAGCTAGTGCCGGGGATGCCGGAAAGGGATTTGCTGTTGTTGCCAACGAAGTGAAAGAATTGGCTAAACAAACTGCAGAAGCTACTCAGAAAATTGACAATGAAATTGGACAGGTTCAGCAGGTTACTAAAATAGCAATAGAATCCATTAAGTCTATTATCACCGTAATCATTGATATGCACCAAATAAATACTACTATTGCCGGTGCTATTGAAGAACAAAGCATTACTACAAATGAAATAACCAAAAGCTCTTCTAAAGCTGTAGAGGAAATTCGTTTAACTGAAGACAAAGCGTCAGTCATAAAAAAAGCTGTTGATTCTGTTTTTGTAAATATTAGTGAAACAGAGAAAGCTTCCAATGAGATTGCAGGAAATTCATCCTCTGTGGCATTATCTGCTCATACAATTTCAAATAACAGTCAGGAAGTAACAATCGGGGTTCAGGAAATTGTTAGAAATATCAACCATGTATCTTCGAGTTTAGATGGCATCAAATATAATATGGAACAGATTACTGATATTTCAAATGATAATTCAAAAGCATCACAAGCAGTTAAAGATTCAGCTGAAAATTTTCTGATAATGGCTGATAAAATGGTGAAGATCGTATCTCAGTTTAAATTATAAAAATTGATTAAATAAAGTTACCTAAAAACGCCTTCAAAAGAAGGCGTTTTTAACTTAAACAGTTGTAAAACTACTACGGCATATAAACAATGACCAACATTTTGAGATTGGATCTTAGGATATGCTGACATTGCTCAGTTTTTCTCAAGTCCTATGATATAATCAAGTTGAGAACACACCTATCATTTATTTAGACAAAAAAAAGTAAAAATCTTGACACAAAAACAAAAACTCTGTATATTTTGTGCCAAGATCGAGATTGAAATTTATGAAAATCTTTGTTCTGAGCTTGATAAATATGTGTTTGAGGATCATTTTATAATGAATTGAATCAAGTGTTAATTTCAATAACTTTATGGCTTCTAAAACAAGCCTGCAAAATTCTCATTATCATAATAAAACTAAATTTATTAAAACTTGTTTACATTATTGGAGGAAGCATGAAAACTAAGGTTGTTTTTACTTTTATTGTGTTTGTAATGATGGTATTTCGCCTGACAGCACTGGTGGAGAATTATAGTTTAGCGGAGCAGGTAAAAGAAGCAAAGTTGATAATCTATGGAGAAGTGTTATCAAAGGAATGTCATACAGAAGGTAAAGCGAATTTTATTTTT
>CAYQPF010000146.1:0-12991 GCA_964419225.1 uncultured Candidatus Cloacimonadota bacterium
TCATTGATGCAGAGCTGCATAAAACTCACCTTAATATTTACAAAAAAAAGAATATTACTATCCGATATATTTCTTTTATTAACAGTTATTATGAAAGATACAATATGAGAGCTTTCAACACTGAAGAGAGCCAAAATCTTTATTTTTCTGACCTGATATTTCATGATAATAATTTGCAATGTGGAAATGCAATGTTTTTATCCAGAACTACACAAGTCATTCTAAATAATATTCAAATTTATCATCAGACTTCTTTAAATGGAATTAATGCTGGTATTTTTTTTGACGGATATCCCAGTTTTGTTATGAATAATGTTATTTTTAATGATTTACACTCAGATAGTAATGCAGGCGGCATAGTTTGCTTATATACTATATCTGCTAATGCTGTTATTAACAATTGTATTATGTCAAATAGCTCTTCCTTTGAATATGGAGTGATGCAATTTGGTAATAGTGATATGCCCTCAGATGCATCTCTGAAAATGTCCAACTGCCTAATCTTTAATAATACCTGTCAAAATGGCGATTATGGGGGAGGGGTTATTAATCTTTTTAATATTTATGAAGACCCACTCCAAATATCTAATTGCACAATTGCCAATAATCATACTATAGGCAAGGTGATCCATATAAATGGTAGTGCAGATTTCAACAATATGATTCTATATAATCCTGAAATTTCTAAAGAATTATATATTCGACCCGGTATAGATCCCTATGCTTCAACCATTAATCTCAATTATTCAAATATTCGTGGTGGTACTGACAATATTTACATGCAAAATGGCTCCCAGTTCACCTGGGGACCCGGCAACATCACTTCAGACCCTGGATTCGTGGGTGGTGATCTCACCAGTCCGGATTATTATCAATTAGCAAATGGATCCCCTTGTATCAATACCGGGACTCCTGACACAACCGGACTGGCAATTTATCCCTCAGATCTAAGCGGTAATCCCCGCATCTGGAATGACAGAATTGATATGGGTTGTTATGAATATGACTCGCATGCAAACGAAGATAACAATGCCAGTACCTTGGATAAAGTTGACCTGAGAAATTATCCAAACCCGATCAGACTCGGATCTGAAGGAAAATCAAGTAATCCTTACACTTTCTTCGAATTTACCCTCAAGGAAAAGATCAAATCCAGGGCGGTTATTAATATTTACAATATCAAAGGACAGAGAGTTCGCACTCTGGATACAAACAAAAACATTTCTGATCTGGCTAAAGCCTGTGGACTTTCCGGCAAAGACACAGCTATGTATAATGGTAAGTCTTATAGTATCGTCTGGAATGCCAAAGGTGAAAATTTCAAAGCATTGCCCACAGGAATATATATTTATACTCTTAATGTTGACGGGAAGCATTTAGCGAGTAATAAGTGTTTAATTCTAAAGTAGTGTTTCTCGCATAGAACATCTGTTTTTAGTAATTACTCAGGTACATTTTTTTAAGGGAAGAGCTAACCATAAATGAGAGAATTTTATCCGTAGATTACGCAGATTTGAAGAGAAAAATAACATTCGTATCTGAAGTGAGGGCATTTCGGCACAGTAGGGATCGAAATTTAATAGCACCTGAGTAGTTACAAATAATCAAAGTGAGGTTTTTTGGACTTGACTCATTCATGAAGATTATTCAAATAATAATAAATAAAATTTGACTTTAAAAGCTTTGTCTGAAAGTTTATCTCCTATCTAAATTAGGAGGAAATAATGAAAGTGATTAAAGTTTTTTTAGTACTTCTATTCACTGCAGCTATGATTATGAACATTTCTGCTCTGAATAACAATGCAATGTCGCAACAGGATCTTGCAACTCAATTCCAACAAAACCTGGCAAAGTTTCAAAAAACTCAACTCGTCTATTTGAACAATAGCGAAAGAACTTATCTGATGACAGGCTACAATCAGGAGATGTGGACCAATTCTACCTGGAATATTATGGAAATGGATAGTATTTTTTACAACAATCAAGGAAAAATCAGTGAAGTAAAAGTCTATGATTCAGATGGCAATGGTGGTTATGATATCTTAAAAACTGTCTATACTTATACTAATGGAAAAGTCACCAAAGCAGAAATGTTCCAATATGATGAAGGTGCCTGGATTTTATTTACTACTATGAATGTTAACTACAATAATGCCGGTAATCTGTTAAACTTCGTTGTTAGCATGACTTATGGACCCATGACTATTCCCCTGCAAAGAATGAGCTTTGTTTACGGTGGAAATGGTATGGCTGAGTATTTCTGTCTGGCTCTGTTTGACTATAGCACTCAATCCTGGATGTATCAGAAAGCAACCTTTGCCTATGATGGACAAGGCAGACCAAATATGACAACGAATACCGAGTCAGCTGACTCACTTAGCTGGGCCAATGCTGAAAGAGAGTCCTCAACCTATATGGCTTTTGATAATACAACCTATACTGATGTGCAAAATTACTACAATACTGCTTTCGTTTTTAGCATGAGCATAGATGGCACATATACCGAATTTATCCATTTCTCCGGTACCCTCACCCAAAACTGGGATGGCTCTGCTTGGTTTGACGCTTCCAGAGAAACATATACCTATAATAATGATCAAGAAATTACCAATATGCTTACTGAAATCTGGACTACCACCTGGACTAATTCAGAAAATGATATTTATACCTACAATACAAACGGTAAACTCGATATGCATAAACATCAAACCTGGAACGGATCTGCCTGGGTTGATAATGAAAGATGGGTTTATTTCTACGGGGAAGTCAATGCTAATGAAGATAATGCCATCAATGCTCCTTCCATCAGTATCAGCAATTACCCCAATCCTTTCCAGAATAATACCAATATTTCAATTAGCTCCAAATCTCCTCTGAATACCAGCCTCACAATCTACAACATCAAAGGCGAAGTAATTAAGAATATGGACAGAATCAATCTCAAACAGGGTACAAACTCCTTCAGTTGGAATTCTACCGATAATCACGGTAATAAAGTGCCCAGCGGTATTTATTTCCTGAAGCTTAATAACGGAGCTAATACTAAAGCCGTCAAAATGCTGATCATGAAATAGGGATTAGCATCCAGCATTAGTTGAAGCTGGTGTATTCGAGTTCATTTAATAAAATTGATGCTCTTTCCTGTGCTAATTGATAATAGGGATTAGCATCCAGCATATGGTTCAGGTATCATATTTGAAGTGTTGATACTTACAGACATGCAGTAATATGCTGCGAACTTTAAATAGGGACTAGCGTCCAGCACCATTAGCATGGAGCCATAAATTCAATCTCATTAAGGCAGACCAAATGGTCTGCCTTAAATTTTTCTGCAGGACCAGTCAGACAAGTCAGACCAGTCGGCATTTTTAACAAAACTATAGGAGTATCCTTTGGAATTTGTTCTTCTCCCCGATCTTCTGCCCGGAGTAAAATGTACAGAGGTTTTCACTTCCTACTGGCAATTTGCTACTGAACGTCAGCAGGTATTTCTGAAAAGACTCAGAAATGAAGCACCTCCCTGGACCTTGGATGAGATTATCCAACAGCACAGATTTACCAATGTTTTCCGGGTTTCAGACAGAGTCAGCCAATACTTGATAAGGAATGTCATTTATCAGGGAAGTCAGGAAATTGAAGAAGTATTTTTCCGGATCATCCTTTTCAAATTATTCAATAAGATTGAGACTTGGGAATATCTTTTGGCTAAAGTTGGGTTCCCGGAATGGTCTAAATATGATTTCCATAAGTATAATGACTGCCTCAGTAAAGCCAAAGAAAATAAACAACCAATCTATTCTGCTGCCTATGTAATGCCTTCCGCAGAATCGGCCTTTGGCTATCCATTGAAACACACCAACCATTTGAAACTGATCGAAATGATGCAGCAGGAGCAATTACCGCTTAAGTTATCCAGAGCAAAATCTCTCAAAGAAGTGTATGAACTGCTCTTAAGTTATCCATCCCTCGGAAGTTTTCTGGTGTATCAATATGCAATTGACCTTAATTACAGTAATTTGATTGATTTTGATGAGGATGACTTTGTGGTAGCAGGTCCCGGTGCCAAGGACGGTATTCAAAAGTGTTTCGCATCTATTGAACCATATAGTTATGAAGACATCATTAAGGCAGTTAAAAATAAGCAGAACTTCTCCTTCAATTATCTGGGTCTGGAACCTGTCACTCTGTTTGGTAGAAAACTGCATCTCATCGACTGCCAGAATCTCTTCTGTGAGATCAGTAAATATGCCCGGGTTAAGCATCCTCATATCTCTTCAAAAACCAAGAGAACCAGAATCAAACAAAAGTATTCTCATAATAAAAATCCTCTGGATTTCTGGCTTCCTTAATAATCAATTCTGCTGCTCCTATCCTCTCTTTCGCGATCCTTTCGGTGGACTTCGGTGGCAAATATCTCTTTTTCCCTTTTATCAATTCCACCAGACACCATCTTCAAATCTCTTTTCTCAAAGTACAAGGATTCAGTGCCTCATTCCCTTCGCAGGTTAGGATCATAGATGAGTTGTTTCCCCACTGCTGCCTGCCGACTGCCTACTGCCTACTTTTCCTTCTGTCCGTGTTAGTCAGTGTTCCCCTATCTTACTCATGACTCAAGACTCTCTCCTGATCACTTGTAATTCTACCTGCATTGGGCAAAGGTCAGTTTCCCATTTCTTGTCCGTGTTAGTCTGTGTTAGTCTGTAAAAGTCAGTACTCCCGAAGAGTCTTTTCTCCAACACCTACAACCTTATTCTCATCTGTCGGGAAATAGATCAGTGTCCAGCCTTTCTGGATACTGCAGCGTAAGTGTCTTCCTACGACAGGATCAAGTTGTTCGATCTTTTGCAGGACCCGGTTGATATCTCTTAACACCGTTTCCCGCACTTTCTGCAAGGCGGTGTCCGGCATCTGATTCGCCTTATTTTCAGCAAAACCTTTTCTTAAATAGTCTATCAGAAATTCCTTTCTTTCCTGCAGGTCATCTGCTCTTTTATGATCATTATTGGCTTCTGCTTCTGCCTGTCGGTCTATGATCCGGCATAACTCCTGTTTTACTTCCCTGATCGTTTTACTGTCAAAAATAGGAGAGATTATTGTATGGTAATAGTAGTCCTGATAAACTGAATCCAACAAAGTTTTGATTCTAGTATTATCTTGGGTTAACACCCCTTTTTCTCCAAAGAATAATTCCAGTACTGTAACTGCTTTTCCGACATTACTCACAAGTTGAAACAGGTATTCACAACCTTTGTATCCTTTAAGCTGAAACCTCTCACCGGTGTCTCTGTTCACGAAGGAGTAGAGTCTCTGGTTAAGGGTTTGCTGTACACTTTGAGAGAGATAATAGAGCATTTGTTCCTCCTTTGATTTTTTGGATATGCTTCTTCATGCTGTAAAAATAAAAACAAAGAAAGAACCTGATTCTATTCAATTATTGGTCCTTGTTTATAAATAACTCCCTTAAATGTAAAATGTTACAGAAATTATTATCAATTCTAATAAGACATGTCCGACTCGTCCGACCTGTCCGTCCTTACTGTAAAAATTCACAAAACACACTCTATGTTCTTTTTAAAGATCTGCTGCTCTCACTGCCCCTTGCCTACTGCACACTGCCCAATTTCTAACCCCTTCATATAGATAAGCCGACAAAAATGACTTTTCACGTCACTGAAGCGAAAATATTTTTAAAAAAAATAATTGCAAAAATCTCCAATTTCTCTCTATTTTGACATGTCTGACTTGTCCTACCAGTCCGAATCGTCCGAATCCCCAGACGCCTGATGCCTGACTGCTGGTGCCTAATTTACCCTGTGATACACTTTCCCTAAACACTGAGATACTCTGTGCAATTTTCCAAAAAAGCCGTTCTAACTATCTTTCGTTCTCCTTTCGGAGGACTTCGATAACTGAGAACCTGGAATTTTTCTTGGCAGATACAAATCAAATTCATAGGAATAAATATTATAACTAATTCAAAGTCTGCTTGACATGTTTTGCCAATTGTGCAATTAATGCAATTATTGGGTGAGAGGCAGGCATAATATTGGGCAAGGTTAGGGGATATGTTCTGGAAAAATCTGGCTGATCAGTTAGGTCAATTAAAGTTGGATACGATAGAAGAAGGGGAGTGGTTGAAATAAATGTCCAAAAGAAAGGATAAAGAAATATGGTCCGAAAATATTTTTGGAGATATTTCTGAAGAAGAAAGTAATAAATATGATAATTTTCATTCAAGAGAATTAATTATTATTATGTGTTCAATATTTGATGCTGCACTTGAAGAAATGATTAGCCTTCGTCTTTTAAATGATGAAAAAAAAATAATAGATGAATTTTTCGATTCCGAATGTAACTCTTTTTCTTTCAAGATAAAGTTAGCATATTTATTAGGATTAATTAGATTACAAGAATATGAAACAATTAATATAATAAGAAAAATGAGAAACGAATTTGCACATAAAGTTAATGTTACCTTCAATAGTAAAACAATTCAGAAATTAATGATAGATTTATTTAAAACCAGTAAATCATATAATGATTTGAAATTGCATGGGTTAGAAGATCAAATAATTTTAGAAGAGAAAGCTTTATTGAGTAACTATAACAATTACTTTCATGCTGAAAGTATGTTAAGAATAATTCTAGTTGATTACCAGTTTTGCTTTTTCACCAGAATGAAAACAATTAGAAAATTTGAGAAATGTGTATCACATTATAAAGTTTCTGAACTTGATCCCAATGAATAAAAAGATACTTTCTAAAATTTATTATTTTGAATCAATAAAATGAAATATATAAGAGAACTTACGAAATTGAGATGGAAGAGGAATTGGATGTTAGATTATTTAGAAAATGATAGAGATATTTTAACAATTTGGGATGGCGATGATAATTTATATGGTACAAATAAGGCTATTGATCTGTTACCTTTCTTAAACCTTCGGTCTTAAATTATTCTTCTGTGTAAAATAATAAAATTCTATTTTCTTTATTGAAGTTTGATAATATTCCTATTTCTATTCCTCGTAAAATTTATTATTTATTAGATCTTCCAGTGCATCTAAAAGATATCTTGAATCTACCCCATTAGCACAGATTTCTATTTCTGAATCTTTTTGAATACCTAACATCATTATTCCCATTATACTTTTGCCATTTATCACCGTGGTGTTGTGCTTTATACTAATTTCTGATCTGAATTTTGATACTAATTTTACAATTAGAGCTGCTGGCTTTGCATGAAGGCCTAACTTATTCTGTATTGTTAGTTTTCTATAGTTGTCTTTATCGAAAAATTTCGTTCTATATTCTATAGTTCCGACTATTAAACCATAATTTTTTAGTGAATAATGCAAAGTACTAAAAAAGTCTTCAAAATTCAAATTTATTATGTTCATATTCGAGTGTCTTATTGTCATAATTGCTAAAAGATTATCAAGGGGGTTAATTGGATTAACGAACCATATTTCTTCTCCATTGTCCGAAATATTGATACTTCTTAAAAAATCGAAATCTAGTGCTGAATAGCCAACGATTAGTAGTTTATTTTTTGTGATTTTTTCCAAAATAGGCTCGATTTTCCTGCCATGTTCTATTATTTCTCTACTTGATAAAGCGTAACTTTTGTGTTTGTGGTCTCCATGAGTTTTTAGTATTTTCGTCATACTTTTGTCTTCTATCATTTGCTGAATGTAACTGTTTTCATGAACTCCGTTGATTAATGCGATGAAATCATCGTAATTTACAGAGTGAAGTGCTGACTCTAAATAATTATCTATATTGTAAGTTACAATAGTATTAAAATAACCATTCTTTATAATGTCTGCAAGTAAATAATATACGTAAAAGCTTGGAGGTCTTTTCAGAATAAAATTTGAGAGTATAGAATGCTTAAAATTATTGCTTCCAATGCTTTCCCATTCTTGATTGAATAATTCTATATCAATGTTGTTTAATTCATTTTCTTTTCCTCCTTTTAAGATTAATGATAGAATTAGTCTTTTTAATTTATCAAAGTTTGGTACTCCACAATGAATTGAACATCCTGCTCCTAATATCAAAGTAAATTCTTGTCTATGTGCAAATTCGCTTAACAAGCGATTCATTTTATCATCATTTTGGATTATGTTTTGTGCATCAATATGTTTTTGATTAATATTCATATATCTCTCCCATATCAAAATCTAATTTCTTCATATATATATTCTTTATTCTTTGTCCAATTTTTGCTAATGGTATAGTTCATCATAATAAATTCCCAATTTCCTATATGTTTTTTTCTACTTCCTATTTTTAGAAAGTTTTAACCTGAATTACACCAATAAACTTAGTATTTGTGAAATCGTCAAGAAATTCTTTAATGTCAAAATATATCTTTACAATTTCCTTTCTCATTTATATACATGTATTAACTCTGATTAATAATTTCTGGAGGTTTTATGCCTGATAAATCTATTAATAGAATTTTCCTTTCTTACTGTCATAAAAATTATGAACATGCTGCTAAAATTGATAAGGATCTACAAAAATACGGAATATCAATAAATCATGATATTAGAGATGTCAATCTGTCGAGTTGTCTTAATGAATTTATGGAATCTTTATGCGATCATGAATTTGTATTAGTTCTATTAAGTGAGGATTATCTTAAATTCAGCTTTTGTATTTTTGAATTTTTGGAAGTGAGTAAAGAAAAAAACTTCTGGAACAAAGTAATATTGGTTAAAGTCGGTAATATTGATATATCTTCTGTTTATGTTTCATATTGGAATGAAATTCTTATAAACCGACATATTAAATCTATTGGTATTGATCCAGATAAAAACACGGATTATATTCAGGAAACAAATAAGATTGAAAAACTTTCTAGTGAGATTGGCCATTATATTTCTGAATTGGGTGACAACAGATATTTTAAATTTGATGAATTGATAAATGACTATAGTTCTCTCTTAAAAATACTGAATATTTCAGACAAAGATATCGTTTTAGAATTACTTCGTATTAATAAAATTGGAAATAGTGAAGAGCAAGAAATTGAGTTTGATAAATTGAGAAAAAATTATCCAAATAACCCGACACTTCTATATAATATGGGCCATATGTTTTTGGAACAAGGCAAACATAGATTAGCAGAATACTATATAAAAATGGCTATAAGTATAAATCCTAATATTTATTATGCTAATTATAATTTAGCTGTTCTATATGGTGATTTTATTCATAATTATGATGAAGCTAAAAAGTATTATGTAGCTGAAATTGAATTCAATCCAACTTTTTTTTATTCCTATAGTAAGTTAGCTGCTTTGTTATTTAGACATTTTAAAGATAGCGAAAAAGCAAAATATATCTGGGAAAAAGGGTCGAACTTGATACTAATAAAAATATTAAAATGTTTTAGAAAAAATGATCTTCTATTTTAATGTTCTTTAATTTTAAACTTCTAGGAGGTGCTATGTCCGAAAATTCTAACAAAAAGCTCTTTCTTTCCTATTGTGGTAGAAATAAAAAGAAGAAGAGTCCTTGATGTATTTAATTTTAAATATTATTCTACTTGATATTGCAAATTATCAGTAAGTTATTAGTAAATCAAATGTTGACAATAATTATGATTAATATTAGATGATACACATAATGTTATTCTTAATAATTTGTAGAAGGAGATTGTAATGAATCTACATGAGTTTCAAATAATTGTATCAGACAAAAACATGGCTGATTATTTAGAAAAAATACTCAAGAGTAAAGAAAATATGACAAACTTTGATATTGTGAAAACTCAATTAAACAAATATTTATTTGATAAATATTGTAGTAAAAAATACTTGGAAAGTTGTGAACCTGAATTTTGTAGTTTGAAAATATGTGATAATTGTGATTATCTTAAAATAGTAAAATTAATTTTTTCCCAATATCAAATTTCTTTGAAAGTCGGTGAAAAATATGAGTAAAATGATTGTTTTTGAGGGATTGGATGGTTCTGGTAAATCAACCCAAGTCAATTTACTAATTGATTATTTTATTTCAAAATCATTACCTTATTTCTATCTGCATTTCCCTGTTCTTGAATCTCAGATTTATGGTAATTTAATAGCCAAATTTCTAAGGGGTGAATTCGGAAATGTTCATGAAGTTGATACCCAATTGGTTGCTCTATTATATGCAGGAGATAGAAATAATTTCAAGGGAATTCTTCAAAATTATTTAGATCAAGGAGTGTTTTTGATAATTGATAGGTATGTAAGTTCAAATATAGCTTTCCAATGTGCTAAAGTTGATAATACTGAAAAAAAGAAAGAATTAAAAAAATGGATTGAAGATTTAGAATATTCTTTCTATTCTATTCCTAAACCTGATTATACTTTTTATTTAAGTGTTCCTTTTACTTTTATCGAAAATAATTTGAAAAATGAACGAACTGGATTAGATAGAGACTATTTGAAAGGGAAAAGTGATATTCATGAAGATAGTCTGAAATTACAACAAAAAGTTCAAAATGAGTATTTAACTATGGTAAACAACTATGATTTTTTTGAAATAAAATGTTTTGATGCTTCAAGTAATATTATTTCTCCCGATGCAGTTAATGCTAAAATTTTAAATATTTTGAAAGAAATAAATATTGCAAAATGAAAAAAGCTGTTTTAATTTTTCCCAAAATTGATGGTTATGAAGTTGCTCAGTATCCTACTGGACTATATAAAATTGCTGATTTTTGCAAGAATGATTTTGATGTTATTGTAATAGATCAAAGATTAGATGATAATTTATATGATACTCTAGATTTTTTGTTAAATAATTCTCAAATTCTTTGTTTTGGTATATCATTAATGACTGGTTCTCAAATTAAGTATGGAATTGAGATTGCCAAATATTTTAAAAATAGAACTAAAATTGTATTCGGGGGACTACATCCTACAATTTTACCATTGCAAACATATCAGTATGGACTTGCTGATTTTCTTATTATTGGTGAGGGAGAAAAACCATTTTTAGAGTTGCTTAAATATCTTGCTGGTAAAAAAAAACACGAAAAGCTTTTTTATAATAATGAAAACAGGAATTTAAAATATAATTACCAGGAAAGCTTGATTGATACTGCATATATTGATTTTGAAAAATTTCCTATTGATAAGTCTTATTTTATTTCCAGAGATAGAATGAATAGAGCTTTTAATATCGAAACAAGCAGAGGCTGTCCTCATAATTGTAGTTTTTGTTGTAATAGTATTTTTAAAAAGAAATATCGTGTTTTAAGTTCCGAAATTGTTATTAGTACTATAAAACAATTATATGAAAAATATCTAATTGACGGAGTTATTTTTCAAGAAGATAATTTTTTTGGCAATATTAAAGAAAAAACTACTCCCATATTGAAATATCTGTTAGAAAATGGCAATCTGCGGTGGAAGGCAAATTCAAGAATTAATTATTTCAGAAATTTAGTGTTTGATAATGATTTTATGATGGACTTGATAAAATCTGGATGTAGTGTACTACAGTTTGGTATTGAATCTGGATCTCAAAGAATACTTAATCAAATAGATAAACAAATTCAAATTGATGATGTAATATTAATAAATAAAAAGTTAGCAATGTATAATATTAGAATTAGATATAATTTTATAGTTGGATTGCCATATGAAAAACCTGATGATTTGCATCAAACAAGAAGATTAATTGATAAACTTTTGATTGATAATAACAATGCTGAAATTCCCTTCGTTAATATTTATACTCCTTATCCTGGAACTAAAATGTATCAAAAAGCCTTGGATTGTGGTTTTATTGAACCCATAAATTTATTGGAATGGTCGAATATTACTTGGAATTCAATTGATAATAAATGGTATAATCCAGAAGTAAAGATGATACTTAAGGATTTCTTAATTAATTATTCTTCAAAAACAAATTATTTAAAATAAAGGACATGTTATGAAAAAGTACTTATATGTAGGCTTTTCAATTATTATATCTAGTATAGTCTTAATGGTGTTTTCGAACTATCTCAAAGAGGGTTTTTTTAAAGTTGTAGTTATTTCAATTAGCACATCTTTAACTGCAAGTGCTGTTATCTATTTTGTTGATTTATTTAGGAGTTCGGCTGCTAAAGAAACTAATGAAAAATATTTCAAAATAATTACACAAGCTGGTTTAATTGATATTTTTCAACGGAGGGATCTTGAAATATATCATAGATTAATGAATAATATTGACAGAGAATTGGATATTGTAGGATATTCGCTTGGTTCTTTTTATGATAGTTTCAATACATTACTTTTAGAAAAATGCAACACAAATAAAAAACTGTCTGTTAGAATTCTTATTGTCGATCCTGCTTCTGTGTTTTCAAAACATCGAGAAAAATTGGAAAACAATCCTGAACAAATGTTTAAGGGCCAAGTACAAAAAATATTAGGAAAGCTAAAGCATGAAAATATAAAAATTCGATTTATTAGTATTCCAATTTGTAATATGGTATTTCGAATAGATGATGATATGTTTGTAGGTCCACATTTTTATAAACAAACAAGTAAGTCGACACTCACAATTCAACTGTCAAAACATGGATGGTTATTCGATAAATATAAAACAGAGTTTGATCAAATTTGGGATGATTCATCTGAAAATTTCTGTCATGATGTTTAAGTTGTTCTAATCATTTCCCCTTCTCCTCGCTCTTTCCCTCCCTTCCCCCACTCACCAATAATACAGCTTCCCGACTATTGGCACATCCTTCCATATCTCAAAATTCTTCGCTTCAATATCTTCATCTTTCAACCATTTCTGATACATATTTTTATCAATATCTCTGGTCATATCGGTGACGTTGGGGACAGGCGGGGCTATCAGTTTCAGCATATACACTGTTCTCCAGCCAGGGTGATTTATGGATATTCCAATCACGATGAGCATAGTGTCCAATTTAAGTGAGCCATGTCTCCGAAGGTTTGAGCCACTGCTCTAATATCTACCACTAAAATCA
>CAYQPF010000147.1:0-3884 GCA_964419225.1 uncultured Candidatus Cloacimonadota bacterium
TTGCAGAACCTTGTGCGGTAACCGTACCTCTGATGAAACTCTGATTTGGATACATCAGGAAGTTTACTGCATTGATGGTTTCACCAACAGAAAGGTTTAATTGATTCGTGTTTTGGGCCGTGAAACCTGTCTTCGCTACTGTAATCACATAAACACCCTGAGGCAGATTTAAAGTGTAATTGCCATATGCATTGGTAGTCGTGTATAGTGGGGAACCGTATGATGGTGTAGCAGTTACGGTCACAGAACCAATACCAACTGTACCATTATTTACAGTACCTGAAACAATGTTGGCCAAAGGCTGCATAATTCTGTTGGGAATTGATACAACTTGAGGTGAACTGGCAGTCAGGGTAATGCTATATGGACTGGGGGATGTATAACCTGTCTTTTCGGCAGTTAATACCCACTGGCCAAGATCCACACCCGGGAATTCGTAATAACCAGAGGAATTTGTTGTTTTGTTAACAATTATTGTTCCTTTGGTTATTTTCACAGTAGCATTGGGTAAGGGAACATTATTACTGTTATAGACATACCCGGTTAGTTTCTTAGTATTTTGATCCATAATCAAGTTAGCCAGAGTAATGGTTTGTCCTGTGCTAATATTGGTCTGGATAGGGGATTGCAGGGTATAACCTTCTTTCTCAGCAACAACAGTCCACAAACCAGGACTGGCAGTCAGACGGTAATTTCCATCGGAAGTGTAGAAGGTTTTTACTTCACCGGTACTCTTAGTGGCCGTAACCGTTACAAAAGTTAAATTTGTTCCTGTTGAGGATACGACTTTACCTTTTATGTAGCAAGGGGAAATATCTAAAATCATGTAAACAAAAGTATCTCCGGCTTCGCCTTCGGGATTTGTAATATCGGGGAAAGGATCCTGACTGATATAGATCAGGGAATCTTTAGGTTCATAGCCTTCTTTACTGACTGTAAGCATATAGGAACCTACCGGCAGGAATTTTTCTTCATGACCAGATTCGTTTACACTTAAAGGAATATCATCTTCAGAACCTTCCACAGCATTGATTTCTGCGTAAGCAAAACTCAACGGGACATTATTAGTGTCTTTGACAAACAGATTCAAGGTTCCCACAACGATGTGATAGGTGAAACGATTGATAGTACTGATAGATGTTACCCCGTTGGAATTCGAGGCGATCACTTTCCAGGTATAATCGGAGTTGATCAATAAAGATGCTGCATTGAAATCTATCAAAGTATTGGTTGTGATCTGATCCCAAACAGGATATTGTACTTCACTGCCAAACTCATTACGTACTTCTGATAAGTAAATATGGTAGATGGAAGCTCCTGTTACAGCTGACCAGGAAAAAGTAATCTGGGGCGTATTATTGAACACCATAGGATTAGAAGGGGTGCTATGATGCGGTTGAATCAATACAGGAGGTGTCAAATTTTGAGTAGCAGTATAATTAAAACTAAAAGGAGCAGAGGTAATGTCTGAAGAATATTCCGGTTCATTGCCATAGTTGTTCAGAACTATCCAGTTGTATTCCAGTCCGTTAATCAAAGGAGGAGCTGTGTCGAAATAATTACCGGAGGGGTCAATGCTGCCATAATTTATAGAAGTTGAGGTTGTGATTGCCTGCCACACCGCGTTCAAACCAGTTACTGTTAAATTTGGAGGTGTGCTGTTGTCGTATTGAAGAGAAAAAGGATTATCTGAGACAACTACATGATAATAAGGTACACCTGGAGTCGGACTCCAGCTCAAAGTAGGGGTTTGATTATTAGTTACAGTCGATCCTGCCATGGGTGAAAGCATGACTACACCGTTTGGTGATTCAATAACTAAACGGAATTCCATGGACATATATTGGGTTTGTGGATCATAAATAATGCAATAGTAGGAACCGACACCCAGGCCTATCTGATTTGCTTTGGTGGAGATAACTCGGAATGAGTCAGACACCACTGTGCTATTTACATTAATCATAGTATAATTACTAACAATTCTACCACCGGGAGAATTTGAATAGTATAGTCTGGCATTAGCGGTTTGATTAGCCGGCTTCCATTTGATGGTAAAATTAACATCAGGTTTATAAAAGTCCAGCGGTATTTGAGTTAAAACAATAGTACCGGGAAGAATGTTGTTGATATTGTATTCTGAGCTTGTCAGGTTATTAAGTTGTGTATCCTGTGCGATACGTGAAGCATGCATATTCAGGCTCAGGAATAATAAAAGGAGTAAAAAAAGATTTTTTTTCATTTATCTCTCCTGTTAAAGTTTATATGTTAAAGTGGTTCGGAAGAATGGATTAGGGAAGGCTAAATAGTTTAGATCCAGGACAATGTTTTTTAAAACCACATAGCTGTATCCTACAGCAAAAGAAGGCGTAATATTGTTCTTCTTGATGTTTTTCATCTCGGTACCATTCTTATTTTTTACACCCTCTGCAATTATGTCTGAAACAAAGATCTGAGTGCTTAACCAAAGTTTTTTATAGGCAAAAGCCATTTTAAATACATGTTTATTACGGAAACCAATTGTATATTTCTTGTATGTGGTATCAGTAAAGGCATAAAAGTTATTTGTTAAAGTGTCTTTCTTTACCCCGTCTGTTATCCTGGTACAAGCATATTTGAGTGCTAAATCACCTAAAGGTAACTCATAAGAGAGAATAAATTTTTTACTTGGCCTTACAAATGAAGCACATAGAGCAATGGAACCGGGATAAGATAACTGCAATTTATTACTCGTATATATTGTTCGGTTTGTATAGGCTATTTGAGAAGGTTTCAGCATTTCCACATCAAAAATCTCTTCTCCCAATGCTTTATTATAATTCATGTTTAACGCACCCAAAGTGTGTTGTACTAAGATCATGGAACCGTCAAGATCGGCTTTTTTAGGAGTCGTTATTACCAAATCAAATAATAATGAATCGGTTTTATGATAACTCATGGCAAATTTAAAACCAGCTATATTTTTATTAAAACGTGCATATAAAGAATCATTCAACGTATTCCTGTATGCTACATTGGGATCATCAAAACTAACATTGATATCTGTATCACCGCCAAATTGTCTGATACTTCCTGCAAATCTGGCATTTATATCAGAATTAATTTCGGAATGGATAACTTCCAAACCAATACCGGCATTGATTCTGGGATTAATCTGCCGGGAATAAGCTATATCAATTTGATTTAAATTGATGGTTAATTTGGAAAATAAATCTATTGATAAGGGTAGAACTGTCTTTTCTGTGTGCTCTGTTGCTTCTCCAACATCTTTTAACACAGAATCCTGAATATTTACGTTCAGAGCATTGCCCAAATATTCAAAATCACAAAATAGAGGACGATGCAACAATATACCAAACGATCCATATTTTCTGGCATTATAGGTAGCCGCAAAGGTGTTGAACCACCCGCTCTGCCCGGCATAACACTTCAAGTCAGGATATGTTACCCTGCTGGTAGGTGTTTTCATGTCTTTTATGGAAGCATCAATCGCATCATTCATCCCATCCTTGATGGCGGGAGTTAATTTGTTCAAATCAATAGAAAATCCGGGTGACATATCTACGCAAAATGATGTGACCGGATTCCTGGACAAGGCTGCAGGGTTTAAAACAACCAGGGAAGGATCATCTGATACTGATGAAATAGTGTTGCCCATAGCCATACTTTTTGAAGTTACTCCGGAAAGCATGGAACTGTGAAACTCCAGGTTCATCGTGTGTGTACCGCCTTCAAAAATAGTGATCTTGTTCTCTCCATTTAGGATATATGAGAACAATACAAAAATGACAAGTAAAACCGTAAATTTCTTCATATTTCTCTCCTTTTGCAAAACAAGAATTACAACACCTTCATAAACAAGTCAAGAAGATTCTTGAATTTTATTT
>CAYQPF010000147.1:3894-12925 GCA_964419225.1 uncultured Candidatus Cloacimonadota bacterium
TAAAAAATTGCTTGCTAAAATTATGGCTATTAGTTTTAATAGCTCAAAGGAGATTTATGGGACAACAAGATATACTCATGATCGTTCTCAGCATTCTGCTGGTGGCGATCGCTGTCCAAGTAGGGATTACAATGTTTAATGCCGGTTTCGAACAAAGTTCGAAAGATATGCTGGCTCTGCAATTACAAAATTGTGCACTTGCAGCTTATCAACACTATCTGAAACCAGTGCATATGGGTGGGGCTGACAGAGACTGGGCCAAGGTTATGGCTGATTCTTCCATTTGGCTGCCAACGCTTAGAGAAGCAACTACTGACGGTGCTTTTGCAGTAAAATCCACCAGTCTGATTCTTAAGATCAAATCCACAACAGGAAATATCCATAAAGGACAAATCGAAATTACCAGCGATGGCCGCATGATCGCCAAAATCACTCAATAAAGGTTACTTCTTCTTTCACGATTCAAAACTCAATTCTTTCCCATCAAACCAATAACCCAATTTCTCAATTAAACCCGAACTGTGCAGTAGAATCTTCACAATCTGGCTGAAGCTATATCAGTGGGCAGTGTGCAGTAGGCAGTGGGCAGGTGAGATTTAGAAAAAAAAATTGAAGGACTTACAATCTCACTCACCATATATTTATTATATAAATCGTTCGATTGCAAGCCTTCACTTTTCATGATCTTCGACCCAGCTTGCAAACCTCTACTGCACAATCCGGGTTAAAATATTATGATTTTCTGTCTTGAACACCAAGGAAGAAGAGGGAGGCGAGACAGTTGAGAGTTGAGAGTTGATAGTTGAGAATTGCCTCATTACCTACAGAGTACCTACTCTTTCCTTACTACTTGCCTGCGGGTTTCAATAACTTCTCCTCTCTCTCATTTATAATTAATAATTGAATATTTGTCAGCATATTCTGATTTTGTCAGAAAAATATGACAAAAAAGTTAATCCCCAAAATATCAATAAAAATTGTAATATGTTGTTATACAATAAGTAACAAACAAAGACCAAATTTGGCACAGGGTATGCATAGAGTACTAGTAGAAATAAAAGGAGGACACTATGGGTCAACAACAAATTCTCTTAATCGTACTAAGCGTAATCTTAGTAGGTGTAGCAGTAGCTGTTGGTATTAATATGTTTAATAGCCAGGCAGAACAATCAGCAAAAGATATGTTAGCAGTTCAATTACAAAATTGCGGAACAGCAGCTTATCAACATTATTTAAAACCTGCTTCCATGGGTGGAGCCGACAGAGACTGGACAGTTGTAATCGGTGATTCAGATGTATGGATGCCTACGTTAAAAGATGCTGCAACTGATGGAGCTATCGCAGTTGTATCTTCCAATTTGAGAATCAAAATCAAATCCAGTACCGGAACAGTCCACAAGGGATATATTGATGTAACTAATTCTGGTGGAATGTCCACTAAGATTACTGAGTAATCTCAGAATAAGTGCTATTTAATTAAGTAGCGGTAATTATAAAATGGGGCAAACACAAGTATTATTATTAGTTGTTTGCCTCATTTTGGTTTCAGTAGCAGCAGGTTATGGTATATACTATTTTAACTATTTAGTTGCACAATCAAATATGGATGCTGTTCAAACTGATTTATACAATCTTGCAATGTCTGCCAGAACCCACTATTTGTCATCAGAAATCTTAGGAGGGGGGGAACGCAGTTTTGTGAAAATCACAGCGGATGCTGAAGGAATCAGTTTAATCACTAACACTCCATCAAATCAAAATGGTGATTATACAGTTTCAGTTGCCGGGACAAAAGACCAGGTTACCCTTAAGGGTATTGGTAAGCACGACATTGATAATGACGGAACACCGACTACCGTAGAAATAACAGTTTATCCTGATCATGAAGTCATGACTGTAATAAATCGCTAATTTCAAAGGAATACATTAAATGCAAAAACCTCGCCTCCAGTTTATTATTCTGATAACTTTTAGCATCGGTATTATTTTGCTTGTTGGTATGAGTATATACAATTACAAGAAAGATCAGCCGGCTAAAGCATTATTAACAGTAAAACTGCAAAACTGCGGTACTGCAGCATACCATTATTATGTAAAGCTTAATTCTCAAAAAGGATATGACAAAGGATGGACTCAGGTCATTACTGATACTACTATTTGGATGCCAGCCTTAAGCGATGCTTCAACAGACGGAGCCATAGCTGTGTCTGGTAAAAACTTAAAAATAAAATTAAAAACGACTACCGGTAAGCTTCACAGAGGTTATGTTGATGTAACAACAACCGGTGGAATATCTACAAAGATCACTCGCTAAAGAAGTTCTAACGGGTACCTAAGAAACTCTTTATTTGGGTGGCATAAACTGTCTAGGCATTTTAAAAGAATAATAATTTGAATCTTGTTTTGTCGTCAGTTTGAATCAATTAATAAACTGCGATACCCTTTACACAAAAAACCTTTTGAATACTCTAAACAAATAAACCAGATTATAATAATCTTGACAATAATACATTATAAAAATAGGGTTAGATCATTAAAATAAAGGAGAAATACTATGAAAAAAGCAATTGTATGTTTAATTTTTGTATTGCTTTTGTCTGGAATGTTTTGCCGGATAAACGCATCAACTCAATCGCAGTCAGTAAATTGCAGATTGGTAAAATCAGATGCTTCTGCCCAGAAAGCATCCATTACCTCACAAAACGGGAATATCATAATATACTGGGTTCAACAATCAAGAAGCGACAAGAATTATATCATCAAAGCTCTTGATGAAAGGACGGGTTCCTATAAAAATGTTACTTCTCAAGGAACATTCAATTTTGAGAATTCAAAAGTAAGTTGGACAATCCCGGCATCCAAAGGTTTTCGAGATTTTGAACCTCCAATTATTGCACCGGAACCTTTACAGCCTCCGGTTTTTTGTCCTAATCCAGGTGATTATAATTTTGGAGTGATGATGACAATAACCTGTGCATCTGAGAATGTTACCATTTATTATACAACAGATGGTACTGATCCAAGCCGGGATTCTAAAGTTTACAATAGTCCCTTTTTTATTCCAACAACAACAACATTAAAAGCTTTTTCACATGATAACAAAGATAATAAGGAGACTGAAGTTGTTCAGGGAGTATATAATATTAATTTGGCAGCTCCAATATTTAGTCCTGAACCAGGTAATTATACTTTCGGACGGACTATTGATATTTCTTGTGGAATTGGAAATGTAACGATATATTATACAACAGACGGTACAACTCCAACTGTTAATTCTGATGTTTATGAAACCCCCTTTTTTATTCCAACTACAACAACAGTAAAAGCTTTTGTACATGATAATGAAACAGGCATAAATAATCCGGTTACTTCAGCAACCTATAATATTACTACCCCTGCTAATTTTGTTTTAGTTGGGGGAGGAACATTTTATAATGGTACTTCTAATGTAACTGTTTCTTCTTTCTATATTGATAAGTATGAACTATCACAAGAGAATTATGTGTCTATCATGGGTCAAAACCCTTCAGATTTCATTGGAAGCAACAATCCCGTTGAAATGGTAAGTTGGTTTAATGCAATAGAGTATTGTAATAAAAGAAGCATCAGCGAAAACTTAATACCTTGCTATACTTATTCTGGTTTTGGTACTAATCCGGAAAACTGGCCATCTGGTTGGAATACGAACGACGATAATCACATAAATGTATCCTGTAATTGGACAGCTAACGGTTATAGATTGCTGACCGAGGCGGAATGGCAGTTTGCAGCGAGAGGTGGTAATCAGACACATAACTACAATTACAGCGGGAGTTATATAATTGGTGATGTTACTTGGTATTGTCAAAATTCTCTCAATTATACCCATCCAATAGGCACAAAGAGTGCAAATGAATTAGGGATTTATGACATGAGTGGAAATGTTTGGGAATGGGTATGGGATCGTAATGGGGGGTATCCTGCAGGACCACAAAATAATCCTCATGGTTCAGATGTTGGTAGCAATCGGGTGAAACGTGGAGGTAGCTTCAATTATGACAGTGTTGAATGTACAGTTTTTTATAGAGCATTTACATATCCTAGAGTTACTTTCAACTGGATAGGGTTTCGTATTTGCAAACGTACAAATTAATATTTTGTAACCTTAACAGTTTTTAAAACTGATTAAGAATAATTGTTTAATAAACACAGGGAGAACTGCAAGGTTCTCCCTGTGTTTATGGGAAAGAAAACAAAGAGATAAGTTGCACAGGGTATCACAGAGTATAGCACAGTGTTCCACAGATCAAAAAGTTAATTCTCCCATTCTTTGGTACACTGTGAAATACACATAGAAACACTGTGCAACTTTACATTATTTTTTCTGGGATTTCTTAATAAATTCATTATAATTCTAAAGGATATTATATAAAATTCAGGTAAAACATGACGGACTTTGTACTTATTTTAAGTTCGTATCATATGACTAGAGCAGACAAGAATATCAAGCCACTCTAGTATGATATCTGTAAAATATGCTGGACGCTAATCCTTATTTCAATAAGAGCATTTTCTTTATGGCATGAAGGCCATTACTGTTGATTTTACAGAAATATATTCCGCTTCCTGCCTTTTTTCCGGAATCATTAAAGCCAGACCAGACAGTTGTATGATTTCCTTCGGTTTGATAATCAGAAACCAATTGTTTCACTTTTTGACCTTTGATATTGTATATCTGAAGTTCGACTTTTCCAGATTTGGGAAGAAAGTAGGAGATTGTGGTTTGGGGATTAAAAGGATTTGGATAATTATTGAGATAAAGGGAAAGTGGATGAGATTGGTTAAGGTCAAGATTTGAGACAGGATTAGGGTTGAAAACAGTAATTCCATAGTAGGTACAAGCCCATTTATTGCCTAAGGAATCAATACTAATGCTGTGTACCCATTTATCCAGAAGGATAGAATTATCTGGATTGTAATGAGTCCAATTCTGACCGTCAAATTTAAACATTCCCTCATGGTAGGATCCCAGCCATTTTATGTTATCTGAATCTATTATCAGCGTAAATACATCATATCCCGGCATGTCCGAATTATCCTGATTCCAGGTTACCCAGTTGGTTTCATCAAAAAGAGTGAGACCTCCGTTCAGAGTTCCAATCCATTTGTTGTTTAGAGAATCAACCGCAATACAGAAGACATAATTTGAAGGCAGGTCAGAGTTTGATGTATCATAAATTGTCCAGGATTCACCATCAAATTTGGCAAGACCATGTAAATATAAACCAGCCCACACATGATCATTTGCATCTACGGTAATAGAAGTTATCCAGCAATCCGGGAGGTTTGAATTAAGATAATTGTACACAGTCCAATTGCTGTCATCAAACTTAGCAATCCCGCCATGATTGGTTCCTATCCATTTATTACCTTGTGAATCTAAAGCCATACACTCCGGATAATCATCCGGTAACCCGGAATTGGTCGTATTGAAGGTTGTCCAATTATTCTGATAAAATGAGATTAATCCTGACGTTGTTCCAATCCAAATTTTACCATTTGCATCTTCCTGAATAAAAGTAACTATTTGAGCAGGAAAGGGTGAGTTGTATGAATTGTAATTTGTCCAGCTTTCACCGTCAAAAAAGTATAGACCATTTTGAGTAGAACCCAGCCACTTATTATTGTGGGAATCGATAAAAAGATCACTTAAATAATTTGTCGGGATATCAGCGTTGGAAGTTACATAGGATACCCATTCGGTGCCGTCAAAACGGACTACCCCATTATGAAAAGTGCCAATCCAAAGGTTATCCTGAGAATCAACTGTTATAGTATAAACTTGGTAAAAAGGTAATTCAGAGTTTTCGGGAGTGAATATGGTCCAATTTGATCCATCGAATTTGGCTATTCCTCTGGAGCCCATACCTACCCATTTGTTGTCCTGAGAATCAATAGCAATAGAGATCAAATTATTTGTCAATAATCCAGAATTAGCTGTGGTAAACTGATCCCATCCTTCATTATCAATTTTAATTAACCCGGAATGACTGGCAATCCAAATTGCTCCCTGGGAATCTGTAGCTATCTCATAAACATTATAAATATCAAACCCTAAATTTACTGCTGTCCAGGTTGTTCCGTTAAAAATCCCGAGACTATAGCCCGAACTTAGCCAAAAGTTATTCTGTGCATCGATATATAGAAAGTGAATATTATCAAAAGGTATAGGTGAATTATAGGTAGAGTATAGAGTCCACTCAGAACCGTCAAACTTTACCAGCCCAACATCCGTTCCAAACCACTTATTCCCTTGGGAATCGATTCTAAGACAATTAACATGATTGCCAGGCAGGGAAGAATTTGAAGTGTTATAGACAGTCCAGTTTTGCCCGTCAAAACAGCCAATTCCTTTAGCATTTGTAATCCAGACGTTACCCAGGGAATCTAAAGCTATGTGATTTATGGGTGAAGAATCCATATAGCCGGGAACTGTACTGTTATAGATCACAGATTCACCGGTTATTTGATTAATTTTTGATAGGCCTCTTGTAGATCCTACCCACAAATATTGTCCATCACTAACACTACAGATGACTTCATTTCCATTAGTATAATTCATTCCCATATCAGATTGAGCCATTAATAAATGACAAATCAGTGAAAAGAGAATAATTAACAGGTATTTGTTCATGATGGTCTCCTCATAACTAATTTGAGCAGTAGCTCTTCATAGGTGTCAGGTGTCAGTGGGAGAGAATAACTCATCCCAACGTTTGCTCCTACATACATCTAAAAATCTATAGCCAGAGTCTGATTTTTTCTGATATTATAATTTCTATCCGTCTGGTCAATGTGAAACACTCTTGGAGAACAGGTTTATGACAGCTACTCCGATGATAATTAAGATAATTCCTATTAATCCTGCAGTATCAACAGGTTGTTTAAAGAAATAATGACCGATAATCAGAATAAGTGTTATCCCTAAACCTGACCAAATAGCATAGGCAACACCAATATTAAGTGTTTTTAGAGTCAAAGACAGAAAGAAGAAGGACAGACTATAGCTGGTTACTACAACAATTGAGGGGATCAATCTGGTAAAACCCTCAGTTGATTTTAAAGCAGAGGTTCCAATAACTTCTGCAATAATCGCAATAAACAAATACAACCATTTCATCAGTTAATGAAACAAAATAATCGACTCTCTGTCAAGAACTTTCAGAAATTCAAAGGTGAATCACAAGAAAAACCAAGCTTTTTGGTTTTGTTGACATTTAAACAGCATTTTCGCATTTTGTTCCCTGAGAGGTAAGAATGGAACAAAAATTAAGTTTCTTTAAGAGAATTAAATACCTGATCTTAGGAAAACCTAAGGATCACGGGGATAAAAATATTTTTCATCAGATATCATTGATCGCTTTCATGGCCTGGATCGGATTCGGAGTTGACGGGATAACTTCATCCTGTTATGGACCGCCTGAAGCCTATATAGCACTCGGGAATAATTATCATCTCAGTCTTTTTCTGGCTTTGATGACAGCCATTACAATTTTGATAGTCAGTTCCAGTTATAAACAGATCATCGAGATTTTCCCCAACGGCGGGGGAGGATATCAGGTAGCAACCAAATTACTGTCTCCTTTTGTGGGCATGGTTTCAGGTTGTGCTTTGATCGTGGATTATGTGCTGACGATCACGGTTTCCCTGACAGCAGGGATCGATGCGATCTTTAGTTTTTTGCCTATGGAGTATCATCCCTACAAGCTGATCCTGTCTATATTTGTAATTCTTTTTTTGACAGTTCTGAATCTTCGAGGTGTGAAAGAGTCAATAACCTTGGTTATCCCGATATTTTTAGTATTCATGTTTACTCATGCTTTTCTGATCATCAAAGCATTTTTAACCCATCAAAGTGATATTTCGGTAGTTGTGAACAATTCGGTTATGAACTTACAACAGGTAATCACTCAATTGGGGATGTTCGGCGGTTTGTTTGTCGTTTTTCATGCTTATAGTTTGGGTAGTGGAACCTACACAGGTATAGAAGCTGTGAGTAACGGTATGCCGATGCTGAGAGAACCCCGAATTAGAGAAGGCAAAAAGACCATGAATTACATGGCGATAAGTCTGATTTTCATGGCTTGTGGATTGATTTTAGCTTATTTGTTTTATGATGTGAAGCCTCAAAGTGGTAAGACTTTGAATGCAGTTCTATTTGAAAGTGCAATGGGTGCTAATGGCTGGGGTTATATTTTTGTGATCATTACTCTGTTGTCTGAGGCATTGTTGCTGATAGTGGCTGCACAGACAGGTTTCCTCGGAGGTCCGCGTGTGCTGGCAAATATGGCTGCAGATCATTGGATGCCGGCTAAATTTACCATGCTCAGTGAACGGCTTGTGACTAAAAACGGGATATTGATCATGGGTTTAGCTGCGGTATTTTTAGTCATATTGACCAAGGGCTCTGTGGCATTCTTAGTGGTTTTGTATAGTATCAATGTGTTCATCACTTTTACCTTATCTCAGTTAGCAATGGTAGTTCATTGGATCCGCAGTAGAAAAAAAGAGAAATACTGGTATTACAAGGTTTTTGTCAACGGAATAGGTTTTACACTAACCGGGGTAATTCTTTTGACAGTGACATTTGTGAAGTTCTTTGAAGGTGGATGGCTGACCTTGATCGTGACTACGGGGCTAATTCTGATAAGTTTGATCATTAAGAAACAGTACAATAAAGTTAAAAAGCATCTGGAACGTCTTGATACATTGGTAGAAAGCTTTACTGATAGTATTGAAACAAATAAACTGACTCCAGTTGCTTATCCCAAAGATTATAATACTGCCAGAACACATGACACGGCGATCGTGTTGGTCAATGGGTTTAACGGATTGGGAATTCATACACTTTATAATATTATCAGGTATTTCAAAAAGCATTACCAGAACTATATTTTTGTTCAGGTAGGAACAGTTGATACAATTACCTTTAACTCCCATGAAGACCTGGCTAACCATAAACAGAAGATTGAGGATGATCTCAGCAAATATT
>CAYQPF010000148.1:0-10635 GCA_964419225.1 uncultured Candidatus Cloacimonadota bacterium
TATTTGATTTCCGTTTATTGAATAGGTTGGTGCTTTGGTGGTGGTTCGGGTTTCACTTGCAAAAGTTAAACTGGTTGGTTTTCCTTCACCTGGGAATGATTTAGAGCTTATTCGGTAACTGCTAAAAGAACTTCAGTAGCAGCTGATGAAGTGTGCGATATATTACCGGTAAATGTTCCGGCTGTCGTTGAACTGAAACGAACCGATATTGTTTTGAAGTTGGAAGTAACTACCATCGAATTTGCCCAAGTCGGTGTTTCCTCTGAAGATAACTCGAAATTGGCAGGTGCTGTGATCGTAATATCATCAGTTAAATCAAAACCTTCAATATCATATGTTTGTTCAGCAGAATAAACGGGATTGAGCAGAGTACCTGTGTTTGCTGTAAATTGGGATAAAGTTGCATCAATCCAAATCTCTCCGGTAACCGCTGCTGTAACTTGACCTGTTGCTGCAATATTTACTAAAGCAGCACCCGTACTGGTAAGAACTATATTTCCATTATAAGTTCCAACCGTTGTTCCTGCTAACCTGACATAAACCGGACCGTTATAGGTTGGTGCTAAAGATAAGGTTGTCGTCCAGGGAGCAGCATTCGTTGTTGAATACTCATAACCGGATAAAGCTGCTACCGCTATGTTAGCGGTTAAATTTGACCCGGTAACAGTAAATGACTGAGCTGCAGAAGGGGTCCCTGTTGGTGTAGTAAAGGGTATTAAAGTTCCGGTTGTACCTATAGTAGGCGTAGGAGTTCCGCTTGGGAAGATGTCTGCCCAAGTTGTTCCAACACGGATTCCGTCATACAGTGCTGCTGGAGAATATGTTCCTTGGCGTAAACAAATTGATGCTAATCCGGTTGTTGTTTCATTTGCAGTGTCTGCTGCTCCTATCATAAGATCAGCAGCTGGTTCTGTGCCATTTGTTGCCGGATTTACCCAGAAACGGACTTCATCATTTTTTATACCTTCAATAAAACTGTATTTCATAACACATAGATATGTGGTTCCTAAATCATAATTGTATCCTGTCCATTGAATAACAGCAGGAGTTGTAGATGATCTGCTGATACCAAAACGATATTTGTTGGGATCAACAGTATCTTTCTGGATATAAAGTCTTCCAAAAAACGTAGATACAGCAGTACCTGAAGTTCCACCAAAGTGTAAGATATAGTCCTGAGTTGTATTTGGTGTAGAAGCAGCATTAAACATAAAACCAACAAAAAGTTCACCTGTTGATGTAGCTGTAAATCCTTTATTGATGTCTTCTCCTGATGCTGTACATTGACCTGCCAAACCAATACCTGATGAAGAATAACCAGTAAAAGTTAACCCTGAGTTTGCAACAGTCCAAGGATTTGTGGTTCCACTGTGTGCTGTCCAGCCATTAGCAGTTAAATTTGTTCCTGCTGTATAACTGAAATTATCTTCAAGTAGAAGTGTACCCCAAAGGCCGTTGAAGCCTAGAAGGGATAGCATTAAAAGCATGAGAATAGTTGTTTTTTTCATAATTTATCTCCTTTTTTATTCCATATTTTTCCATTATGACAAATTTAACTTTTTTTCTTTAAGTGTCAAATGAATTATTCTTTATTTTTGGATGCTTTTGTGAAATTTTGTTAATATTCTGACATGATAAAAAGTTCAACATTCCAGTCTTAGGTTTTCTACCTATCCCAAATCCTTTTCCCTCAACAACAACCAGATTTTATATAGATATTGTCCCCAACTCTCAACTCTCAATTTTCAACTCTCAACTAATTAGGCCTCTCTTTAGCTCCTTAATAGCACCTTACTAGCTGCTTACTATTTGCCTGCGGGTTTCAATAATTTTCCATCTCCCGTCCATTTAGTCCATATTGTCCCTATAGTCCATCAACTCACGACTCAAGATTCAAGACTCCAATACTCTCTTAACCTCCTGAACCATATTATCCACTTTAAAAGGCTTGCTGATTACTCCGTCAAACTCAAAACTCTTATACTCAGACATGATTGGATCATTTGAATACCCACTCGATACTATCGCCTTGATTGCTTTATCTGTCTGCCTGATGATTTTCACGGTTTCTTTCCCGCCCATACCACCAGGGACAGTTAAATCAACTATGATCAAATCGAAAGGGTTCTCTTCTTTTTTTGCTAAATTGTAGAGATCAAGAGCTTCCTGACCATCTCCGGCTACGACTATCTCATATCCGAAAGTTTTCAGAATATTCGTAACAAGATTTCTCAACATCAGCTCATCATCCATAAACAGAATTTTCTTGTTTTTGAGTGATTTTTCATGCTGATGTGCTGTCTCAGAGTGGTGAGTTACTGCAGATTCAGTTTGTACTGCCGGTAAATATATCTCAAAAACAGTTCCTTCACCAAGTTCTGAAGATACTGTTATCAAACCATCATGCTTTCTGATGATTGAATAACAAATAGAAAGACCAAGCCCACTACCTTGTCTTTTTGTTGAAAAATAGGGATCAAATATCTTTTTGATAAATTTTGAGGGAATGCCTATACCATTGTCAGAGATGCTTATTTTTAAATATGTGCCATTTTTCAGACCCGGGATATCATTATATTGATAATTAAAGTTCCTGGCTTTAATTTGAATTGTCCCTCCATCCGGCATTGCCTGATCGGCATTAATGATCATGTTTTGGACTACCTGACTAATTTGCCCTTTGTCAATGTAAACCATCCAGAGTTCCTCAGGAAAATCATAATTACATTTAGTTTTAGAACCTCTTAAAACGAAGTCTGCCGAATCCATTATTATGTCATTGATTATGGTATTTTCTCTAATTGGCTCCCCGCCTTTAGAAAAAGTAAGTAATTGTTTGGTTAGATCTTTTGCCCTCAACGTCGCTTTTTCAGCTTCAGTTAAAAGCTGGTATTTGTTATCTGTAGGCAGAATATCATATTTTAACAGGGAAATATTTCCCAGAATGGCAGTAAGAATATTATTGAAATCATGTGCAATTCCACCAGCTAAAATCCCAATCGATTCGAGCTTTCTGTTCTTCTGCATCTCATCTTCGATTCTTATTCTTTCTGAAATATCCCTTATAAAGGTTTGATAATTACCGTCCGGCATCATTCTGGTATTCATCTCAATTTGTACTGTTGAACTGTCTTTACGCGTCAATAACCTCTCATTCCTTACAATGAGTCCCTGCTTAAGAAGATCATATCTCCAGGGTGTTCTTTTTAACTCTTCCTCGGTAAAAAATAAGGAGATCGATTTTCCTAACATTTCTTCCTTGGTAATTCCTGTCAACACCTCGGCCGGGAGGTTCGCACCTATGTTAAGTCCCAATGATTTCCCAATTATTTTGGAATCTGTGGCTAACTTTTTGTTGGATTCTTAATAATTGTTGGCATTGGTAAGCTCTTCTTCAATTGTTTTAAGATCAGTGATAAATCTGGCCTGTTGAACATTTTGTACAGCAAGTTTAGACATCTGAGATGTAATAAGATCGAGAGCTTTAGTAATCTTTTTGAACTGTTCTGCAGGCATTTTTCTCAAGATACTAAGGCCATAATCTATATCTGAAGACAACGCTCCAATTGATAAACAGTATTCTCTTATAGTTTCAATATCAGTGGTTTCATCTGCAACCTGTCCAATCAGCCAATTAGCTAAGTGATTATCTCCTACAAAAATGCTGGTGCCGGCATCCCAAAGCCCGGCATTCAAACACTTATGCGATATTGGTCCATCCTTATATATACGGCCGTTGATACCATCTGAATACAAACAGTTAGCTAAACCGGCTTCTGTCTTTTTTATCACATTCTCGCATAAAAATGATGTATTACTGGGTTTTGTAATCGCGTTACCCTGAGGATCTGTAATTAAAGAGGCGACTCCTGTAGCCTCTGCAAACGCATCCTGGATCTTTTGTAACTCATCAATATTGAAAATATCATTAATATTATAAACACTCTCTTCGCTAAGAGGTTTTGTTAATGCCAATAAACGACTTTCCAGAGTTTCATTTAGTGCTTTTAGACTTTTTTCACTTTCTGCTAAAGCTAAATATGCGTTTTTAGTTTCTGTAATATCCAGATTCATCCCAATTATCCCGCTGATTTCACCTTTAACTCTATAAGGCGATACTACAGAATGTACTGTTCGTGTGCTATTATCGGGTAATTTCTCTTGATATTCTGATTTCACCACTTTGCCTGTGTAAGCCAATGCATTGTTTTCTAACCACTTTACCTTAGTTGTTCCGGGAACATCATTTTCCTCGATAACAGTACCTGTAATATTACCCCAGGTTTCCAGGGATACTTTGCTTTGCAGGATCACCTTACCGGAATTATCCCTGGCCCAAAAATCCGTCGGTAAATGTTCCAAAATTGAACTAAAAAGTGCCTTGTTCTCTAAAAGTTCATTTTCATTCTGTTTTAATTCCTTTTGCGTTTCAAAGAGTTTTAAAGCTATTTTTATGGAAGCAAAAAGAATGTTTTCACCTGAATCCTTCAAAATATACCCATAAGAAGGTATTTTTTCAATTCTATGTACAATTTCAGGATGGTCATAATTGGTTAAGAAAATTATCGGTAAATTAAACTTCTGTAATATATTAAATGCCAAATCAAGGCCATTATCTTCTTTCAAAATAATGTCCATCAAAATTAGATCTATATGCTGTGTATCTATATAATGCCATGCTGTCAGGGCATCAGGTGCATGAAAAATCTTAAATCCAAATGTGGTCAAAATCTCTATTTCTTTCAAAGCAATTATTCTCTCGTCTTCAACTAAAAGAATACTGTAATTTGACGGAACAAAATTTATGTTCTTCTTCACTCATCCCTCCGATTTGTGATTTGCCTATATTTAAAAAAATGAGCATTGAAAGTCTCTTGTCAAGAAGAATTATTCGTATTCACAGAAAATTGCTAAAATCAGCAAATATTCCTGAAAATTATACTTTTCTTTTTAAAAAAAAATTGACAGAAATTTGCACCTTTATAAAATTAATAAAATTTGGGAGGAATTATGAAGTGTTTTAAAATCTTATTCTTTGTTTTGTTAATCAGTGTATCTGCACTTTGTGCAGAAGACAAACTGATATTTAATACCCAGGAATTCTCACCTTTCAGTTATAGTCAAAATGGAGTAGCTTCAGGTCCTGGTGTTGATATTGTTAATTTAATCGGCAAAAACATTGGAGTGAAAACAGAAGTTAAAGTACTCCCTTGGACACGAGCTCAAGCGGAAGCTAAGGATGGGCTGGCCAACGGTCTGTTTTTCGTAGGTAAAAATAAAGAGCGAGAAGCTTGGTTAAACTTTTCCACACCCGTAGTTGATACTGAATATGGTTTTTTTGTTCTGAAAGAAAATGAAACTAAATTTAGTCCCGATTTTAAAGAATTAGATAACAAAGTTGTAGCAGTTTATGGTCCATCCAATACTGCAACTTCTTTGCAGGATTTCATTAAAACAAGACAAGGAATCAAGATGGATGAGTCTATTGATGATATCGCAGCTTTCCGCAAACTCTCTGGCGGTAGATGTGAAGCTGTATATTCCAACAAAGATGTCGGAATAGCCATCATCAAACAACTTAGCCTTAATAATGTGAAATATGCCGGAAAACAAAAAGGATTGGTTTACTATATCTCTTTAACTAAAAAAACAGATCCCACCCTGACCAAGAAATTTGAAACTGAACTTGCTAACATCAAACAAAATGGAACTTTATTAAAAATATTAACCAAATACCATATGGAAATGAGTAAGTAGGTAATTGTTGAACAGTGGGTAGAAAACAGGAAATAGATCTTTAACCGCTGTTCCGCGTACCATAGTTAAAGGGCAGACATAATTGTCTGCCCTTTCTTAATCTCTTAACAAACAAATAATAACTTACAACTAACAACTATTCAAGATCCTGTCAACTTCCTTTGAAAGATTGTATAAAGTATAGGGCTTTTGCAGGAAACCATTAGCTCCCATTTTCATAATCAATTCTGCTTTTTCATCTCTGACAAAACCTGTGGCAATTAGGACTTTAATACTTGGTTTGATTCTTTTGAAAATAGGAAATGCATCAACTCCAGACATTACTGGCATATTGATATCCAGAATCACTAAATCAATTTCCTCAAAGTGTTCATTGAAAAAATTAACTCCTTCTGAACCATTGCCCGCTGTATGTACACTAAATCCACAGCTTTCCAACATTTTGGAAGCAATGTTTCTTACCATTTCTTCATCATCAACAATAAGAATTGATCCTGTACCCATGACCATATTCTCTTTCTTATGAACAATTTGTGTTTTTTCTTGATTGGATATGGGCAAATAAATGAAGAAACAAGTACCGGAATCAGGTTCAGAATAAACATCAATAAATCCCAGATGATGTTTTATGATATTGTAAACCATGGTCAAACCAAGTCCGCTTCCTTTGCCAACAACCTTAGTAGAAAAGAAGGGATCAAATATTCTGCCTCTTATTTCCGAAGGTATTCCTACTCCTGTATCTTGCAAAGTAATTTTCCAATATTCCTTCTTCTCTTTTGCTTCCTGATGTTTTGCAAGAAATGTTGAATCAGCTATAAACTTATCAATCATTATAACGATATTTCCACCTTGAAACTGATCCGGTTCTCTCATTATTGTCATTGCATGCATCGAATTAATTAGTAAATTCAAAAATACCTGTTCCAATTGTAAGCTGTCTGCTTCTACTAATACTTGGTGTAAGGTTGGCTTGAAATCAATACTTACTTTTTTATCAAATGTTGTTGAACACATTTTAACTACCTGCTGAATTATCTGATTAATGTCGGTGGTTTGAATTGTCATTTTTTGACGATTTGATAAGGTAAGCAATTGGTTGATCATATCTGTGGCACGTTGAGAAGATGATTCCATAATACTAATATATTCTTGAATATTAGTCGTAATTCCCATTTCATATTCCATCTTTAGTAAAGAAACTGCTCCGACAATTCCAGCCAGGATATTGTTGAAATCATGTGCAATACCGCCTACTAAATTTCCTATCGATTCCATTTTTTGGGCTTGTCTCAACTGCTGTTCTGTCTTTTCCAGAAGCGATATATCTTCAATTCTAATCACGATTTCCTCTGTCTTATGTTCAAACAAAGGAAAAATGTTGATAGAAAAATATTTGTCATCAATCTCGGTTAATGTGTCCTTGGGGATTGTTTTACTAATTAATGATGAAAAAACAGTTTCTGCTTCAATCTGATATTTCTGTAAAACAGGTAAAAGAAGCCATATATTGAATCCCGTAGCTTGCTTTTTGGAAAGAGAAAAGAGTTTTTCAGCTGCCTGATTCAGCTCATGAATTGTGCCCCTATGATCAATTGTTATTAATGCCGAAGGAAGAGAATCAAGGATATTCTTTAAATAAACCCTGATGAGATCATAGCTGGTTTGCTTTTCTTTCAGCTCCGAGATAAGATTACGAATGTGGTCAATTTTTCCAAAATAATTCTGATACAAAAAGAAAAGTTCTTTGTATTCTACTAATTCCAGATATTTATCTCTCTTAGGGAAATCAGTCTCAATATCATACACATTGATATATTCGGTAAATTTGCGTAAAGGTTTGAAAATTGAAGTATTCAGATAAAACAATCTGAAAAGATATATCAAAGTTAATAAAAGTACAAATCCGGCAAAATATTTCTTTACTGTGTTTATTATATTGAAAACCTTACTTTGAGGTGTTATCATAATAATATCATTTTGCAAGATTTCTGATGGTATTCGGGTTACAATATAGACTTTATTATTTAAGACCAGTTCATTAATACTATTGTTGTTCATAACATTGATTGAAAGAGGTGTACCGGTTTCAGAAAGAATATAACCATCTTTCGAAGCAAGAATATATGTACTCTCAGAATAATAGGATAATTTGTTTAAATTAGCTAAAATCCTCTCCAAATTGATCCTGCCTATAAGAAAACTTTTTTCCAACTTTTTCATGAAATAGATACTTAACAGACCGTTTTCGGATGCTCTGACAAGGGGAGAATAGGATGTCTCGTTTGTCTTTAACTGATGCGTCAGATTGATGATTGCCGGATTACTTACCTCAAATTTTAAGAATATCTTGCTTGTTGAATCTGTTCGCATGATTTGCTCTATCTTAAAATTATTATCAATTATATAGATATCAGAAAATTGGGTCAATGATGAGATATAAGAAAGTTTTTGGGTTTTGTATGAATGATCGAATACTTTTAAGTTTTCTGTTACAAAATCCTTAATCAAAATATCAACTTTCTTAATATCTGATATCTGATTCTTCACAAAATTTGTTTTAATATTATTACGAATCAGAAAAAATACCGTAATAATGAAGATAAATATGATTATCAAACTTATTATCTCTACTGAAAAGAATATTTTTCGAAATGACTTCATTCTAAAACTCAGCTCTTAAATCATCTATAAAGTACAATTTGTTTTTCATATCACCATTTTTATCAAAACGAATTTCTCCAAATTTGGTTTGAAAAACAGATTTATTGATAATATACTTTTTTACCTCGTCGGAGGTTGTATTACCTTTATTAATCGCATCAGACATGATTTCCAAAGCAGAATATACATTCAAACTAATGAAAGTCGGTGCATAATTGTATTTTGCCTTGTACTTTTGTATATAATCATTAACACTCGGTGCATCTTTTTTGGGTGGATAATGTGAAGGAATGACTGAAACATTTATGGTGTTACCAGCTGTCTCAAGCAATCCCGGTGTTTTCATCCATGGTGTATAAACAAAGCGGGTCGCTGGGTTGAGAGAATATGCTAATTGGGCTATATTCCCTGAAATTGTATTATATCCCCCCATTAATAAATATACTAAATCAAAAGGAGCTTTTGAAATTTCCTGTCTTAATTGATCTACATTAAAAGTCGAGATTGAGGTCTCAATAACTCTATAATTCGCGTTTTTAAAGTATTTAAGGAAATATTTCCCTGCCGGATCAGTATAGCCTTTGTTATCAGTATCTTTTATGATTAAAACATCTTTGGCAGATTGTGCCGAAATATATTCTGCTATGTATTTCTGTTCATCTTCAACATCCAGAACATTCCGAATTAAATAATCATCCTTCTGAGATATTCTGTCAGTTGTTGCTCCGGCAACTATTGTTAGTATATGATCTTTATTAAGACTGTCAGCAATAACATTCAGACAGGAGGAAACATGTGAAGTGATCAATAAATGGATATTATTTTTTTTAAGTTCTTTATAAGCAATTTTCGTCTTCTCCGGATCCCAACTATCATCAATCGGAACAATTTCAATATTTGTTATCTTGTTTTGCTCTAAAAAAAGCTTTGCTGCATTTATCTCACTTGTTCCAACCAGTGAACCTGCTTCTAACTTGGTCATTATTCCAATTTTGATCTTGGGCTTCTTGAAACAAACTGTCATTAAAACAGATAGCAGTAAAACAAAAATTATCAACTTCTTCATATTTACCTCCACTTATATTATATTTAATCCCTTAGATTAGTCAAGAAATCTTTGGATAAACATAATTCGGGAAGTCCTGAATTGCTATAATTGGCTATAATGTTTAAATAAAAGGGCTGAAATGAAATTCAGCCCACATCCTTACATCTGTGGATGAGAAATTTCCTCATCCTTTTTTATTCCTAACTACTGACTACTGCCTCTACTTCAGTAACAGCATTTTTCTTATACAAACAGTTTTACCGGCAATTTTCATTTTACTAAAATAAAGACCGCTACTGACACTTTGGCCGTAAGTATCAGTAGCTTGCCATTTTAGGTTATGGGTTCCTGCATCATAGCTTTTATCAGTCAATTTATCAACACACTGACCTTTAATATTATATATTTCTATTTCTACCAAAGATGGTTTCTCAATGGTGAAACTGATTGTTGTTTCAGGATTAAAGGGATTGGGATAATTATTCAATTTATTAACATTGACTGCCATAGTTGCGTTATCTTCTGTACCGATTTCAAGCTGAATTCTTTCCCAGGTATGCGTCTCATAGTATGTGATCAGAATTGAATGATCTACAGGGTCGTAGGTCGGATATATCATGTGATCCCCAGGAAAAATCTCTTCCGGGTCATTAGCAAAATCAGCATCCATTCTTAATATACTCGGAAGTGAATAACCCCCGATATAATAATAACCATACCGATCTTTGACTATTCCATCAGGACTACTATAGTAAATTGTAGTCAAATTTGTTACTATTGAATCTGAAAGACTAATTGCATGTATCTTTGAATAACTCTGAGAATCATCTATTACTATCAGCCTGTTATTCTCCCGCTCTAATAACATCCCGTTCGGAAGATTTAACTCATTATTCTGAGGGGTATTCTGAGCAAAAACCCATACAGAGTCATCACTGATTCTGTATTTATAAATTTTATTCTGGTGTGGATTTGAAATGAACAAACATCCTAAAGAATCTGAAAGTATGCTGGACAAATAACCATTAGGTCCCGGAAACTGCTTATTCAAAACCTCTTCTTCTGTATCCAGATTATAAGCCTTTAATCTCCGCCCATCTGCTGCACCATAAAGAGTATTACCTACTATCTCCATCCCGTCTATAAAACCCGTAGAAGCTGAATCT
>CAYQPF010000148.1:10645-12849 GCA_964419225.1 uncultured Candidatus Cloacimonadota bacterium
GCGAAATAACTCTGATTCCCTTCCTGATCAATTTGAACAATAGATCCTGTTCCATAATTCGATACTAACAAGCGATCATGAGCCGTATCAATAACAATCTTTTGTGGATAATTCAACAAAACTCTGGCCTGCCCTAGCAAAGGCATTACCAAACAGAACATAATACTAAAAAGTCTTAAAGTTTTTACTTCCCACATATTTCTCCTCCTATAATAATTGATAATTAATAATTAACAACTGCCTTTTACTGACTTCATAAACAAATCAAGATATTGAAAATAAAACTTTTCCTCCTCAAATATATCCTTAATCTGCTTAATTTTTTCGGGACTGAAGGCAACATTGAGCATTGCCCTCAGTGTATAAGCCAGATATTTGTCCAAATAACCCGCTTCGATATCCTTCGTTATGCTGCCATCCTGAGCTCCCAGTTCAAAAGCCTCTCTGACTATACAAATAATATTATTCAAGAGCTCATCAAATTGCTCATAAAGCTCTAAACCTACTTTACTTTTATCTAATGTATTGTAATCCTCATAGATGTGTAACTTGAAATAACCTGGGTTACTTTTGTAAAAATTAAAGTATTCTCTTCCAAATGTATAGATTTTTGCATAACCTGTTTTCGACTCCAGCATCTTTGTCCTTAGTAAATCATATCTTTCCTGCATACCTTCCAGATGGATATGCATAAAGAGCTCTTCCTTACTTTTGACATATGTGTATAAAGTCGATTTACTCATTTCCGCTGTTAAAGCAATCTCATCTATTGATGTGGCTTCATAACCTTTACTGAAAAATAATTCCTTGGCGACTTCAATAATGAAATCCCTTTTCAATTCTATCTGCCTCTCTTTAAGACTTTTCTTTTGCACAGTACCTCCATGCTCAAAAATCAAACTAACAGTACGATAAAACATATGATGAGTATTGTGTCAATAAAAAAAAGCAGCATTTAGCTGCTTTTGTCTAATTTCGATTTAGTTTAACTAGTAGCATAGCCAAATGTGTAAATGACCTGCGACTAAATTCTCCTCTGGAGAGGAGTACCCGCGAAGCGGGGGAGGTGTGTTGTGTCCCTGTTGATCAATATCACATCCGACAGTTTACACTTGACTCATCACTAAAATCTATAGCTTTATGTCGAAATGATCACCCGCATGAGATGCTAAAACATATTTCTGTTTTTTGGTTTTTGCAGGATATTTCAGTTTGAATTCAGCATATTTATACTCAGACCCGGCCATATGCATCGGTACAATAATATTAGCCCAGTCTTTCTGTAACATAAGTTCCTGACTCTTTTCCAAAGCTACGGTGTTGCTCAGACCACAACCGTTGATAGGAATGAAAACAAAATCGAGTTTAGGAACTTCTATCCTGAGCTGTTCCAGTCTCTTTGAGTAAACATTAGGCCAATCATTTCCCTGATAGATAGCATCACCTGGATGGAGGAGATTCAAGCCATCAACAGAGATTAAGAAACCGCTGCCGTTATCAACTGGTGATGATAGTGTCCTGATTTTCATGTTTCCAAAGATAAACAGGCTGTCCGGACCAAGATAAGTATAGGCAGGAATCTCGAAGGGGTTTCGTTTGTATTCTTCATCATCTTTAGGATTAAAGGCAAAATAATAGGTAATATTTTTGATTGACTTCTGCCAGTCAGTAATTGCACTGCTGAAATGGTCACCATGTCCGTGCGAAACAAAAACAGAGACTTTATAATCTTTCAGCATCTGAGGGTCAATATAGCCATTATCAAGAGATTTTTCTGTTGGTGATACAGGAATTGGATAATAGTCAATAATAAGAATGTTTGAGTTGGATTTAATCATCCACCCGCTGTGTCCCAAATAGAAGATTTGAGCAGTCTTATCATTTGAACTCTTATGTAAAGCAGTCTCAGCATAAGTGAAAGTGGATTTATCTTTTTTAACTCCATTACTTTCCAGCAATTTAGCAACTTTCAGGTTTTTATATTTTGTAGCGTAATAATAAGCAGAGTGCTTCTCATTATCGAGGAGTTTGGGATTTGCACCATTTTTCAGAAGAAGGTCTGACATTTCGAGCAAACCATTTGTAGCAGCAGAGTGTAGGGGAGAAGTGCCAAATTTATCTTGTGTATTTGGATTTGCTCCTTTTTCAAGTAAGAATTTAACCATTTCCAGTTTATTGTTAGAAACAGCGTTTTGCATGGGTGT
>CAYQPF010000149.1:0-12834 GCA_964419225.1 uncultured Candidatus Cloacimonadota bacterium
TGTAACTGGCCCCATATGCTCCAGAATAGTGGCCCTATATCACCAGAATAGTCAGAGGTAGTTCTTTCTTCCTATTGCCAACGGACGGATGGCATTCTCAACAAGGTTGTTGTCTATCCTGTATCTGCCGTCAAGGTGATACCTTGAGAGCTTTGGGAAGAGAGAGTAGGTATATATTATTGCCGTTGAACAGTCTGTAAAAGAGAGCATCTGATTTTTTTTCAGGTTACGGTGTTAACAGGAATCAAAAATAGTTCTTCGTCATGATTATATCGCCGTTAAGCAACGGAATGTTAGAGGGGCTAGTTAATTGATTTAAAAAATATAAAAAGGCAAATGTGCGGAAGAGCAGGTTTTGAACTCCTAAGAATAAAGGTTACGCTGGTTATTTCCGGATAGAGTTCCACCTAATTTGACGAAGAACCCGATAGCTCCGGATTATTCAGGTGAAAATCGGGAGAGGAAGAAAAGTCTATATCTGCTCATCAACCTCTTCCCCGATATTTTTCAAGTAAGCATTTAGGTTTATCGCAGGTATCGTTCCGATTGCTTGTTGTAGGTACCTTGTTAATTGCATGAAGAATGTTACAAAAGAATGGTCAGCAGCACTAAATTTAAGTTTATTAAACTGACGTTTAGAGTAAAATTCTAAGTAGACACCTTGCCCTACTTTTTTGATTTCTTCATTCGGATTGTAGTCAATGTAAAAACTACCATAATCAGCAATACACCCCAAATCAATACTTTTTAAGTTTTCTAACGATTTGAAGTGCTTTTCTATAGTGTTGTTGTTTTCGTGTGTAAAAGTGTTTGTACTGCATAATATACCACCAACTATTTTTGTTAAAGGGCGAGGGTCAAATTTTGTTCCGCCATTGATGAAACTTGCTGCTTCTCTTTTAAGTACACGTACGCTTTCAATCTTTTCACCTGCATATTCAATGTAATTTTTATCTCCAACATTTCCTTGTATATCAGGTTTTACTTCAAAAACAGCATACACGCCTTCGGCAGGTATGTAGTAAAAACCATTCTGATTAAAAATAAAAGGAGTAAACCAGTTATCGTAAATAACAATATCCATTTGTTGGCTGGTGTTACCTTCGTGGTCTATTACGATAGCTTTATCAACACAATATCTGTTTGGCAAATATTTTCGTAACCATTCAATCCACGCGTTTTCTAAGGCATCGCCTTTTGAACCCGGGTGATCAATAAATTCCCTGTTAGTATTGAGTTGTGCAGACATTTGTTTCTGCATACCATTAAATAACTGTTTTAAATCTACTTTACTCATATCTATATAATTTATTATCAAACCAAACATAAAAACCAAAATCAACTTTTGTATTGGAATAACCTATTATCAGCAAAACAGGATTGGTAAGGCAAGTATTTTGATTGCTTATTATGGTGTTTATGGCCGTAATATCTGTTAAACTTGGAAGAGGACTATTGTCGGGGTGAGTATGCCATTCGCCAACGTAAAATTTCTTGGGATCTTCTTCATAGTAATTACTGAGTTTTTTATGAATGCCTTTTGTGCTTCTTTCAAAGGAGTATTTTGATGCTTTGTATCTTTTAGGCAATATCGTATCTGTAATGTGTAAATCCTTATTTTCATCAGAGTAATAGCCAATCAAAAAACCGCCATACTCATTAGGGTAATGTTTTTTCCCATTTTCAACGAGGCTGTTTAGTAAATCATCGTCAGCTTCAATACTCAATCCTATTTTCTCTATTCTTAAAATCAAAATTCTTTTAGGTTAAGGGTAAGACAATCTTTATCATAAGTTTCAATAACAAAATTCCTTAGTGCTTGATCTTGCTCTAATCTTAAATTGATGTGCTTAATAGCAAACTGAACGAGAGTGTTTATATCGTTGTAAGAAGCCTTGAATGTCGGATTCCAACAGCCTGTTGGGTTATGTAAATCATCAATATCAAACTGTAAAACATTCCCATTGAATTGTGTGCTAATAAATTCATATCTATTTTGTTCAGTAGAACATACAAATTGCTTTGCGTGATTTGATATTGAAAAGTTCAAAAGCGTTGAGTTTATATTTAACCGACTTAATAAATAAAGCAAATCGTTATCAGCAGAACAATCAAAAATCACATCGTATTCATTAAGACGTTTTTCTATTTCTGTTTTTATGGTAGTGTCTGTTAAATGAGATTTTAGGAAGAAATCAAATGTTTCTGAAAACTCATAACCGCCATTTGTTGGTTCAAAAAAAGGCGATATTAAACACAACTCATTTATCAAATCGTTGGTTTTGTTGATTATTCCTGTAAAGAATGAATATTCTGACCTGCAAACATTTTCAGGTTCTTTTATATCGTAATCAAAGAAATCAACTTTTGTGCAACCGCTTCTTACCAAGGTTTTGGCAACAATACTCCCGATAGCACCAATTCCGATGATCAAAATTTTACCGTTAGTGAGTTTTTTATTTAATCGCCCTCGTCCAAAAAAATACTTGTATGAACAATTTCTTGTCATAGCCCAATCAATGGTTCTGTCGCCGTCTATCATTGTGAGCCATTGCTGATTTACTTTTGCACCATAAATTGGGAAGTTGCCAATTTCCAACATAATGACTTGCCAGTGAATTTCTGTATCGGTTATATTATAGCCAATCAACAACGGTACTTGTTTCCCTTTTTCTTTTGTAGCACTTTTCTCTATTGAATGAAGAAATTTTAAGAAATCCTGCGGTAATAACGTTTCAAATTCATTCCAATTATCGAAAATCCAACGTTGATTTTTTGAGGGAACATCTTTCAAAAAAATAAACAATCCCGCACTTTTGGGTAAAGATTTTAGCTGAAAATTCCAATTCACACAAACCAACTGTTTTCTATTTCTGTCATAGAACTTTTGTACAATGTTACTGTTTATTTGATCTTTATAGAATGCACCATTACCAAGTGTTGAATAATCTACAAACCCATATTGGTTCTTTCTAAAAGTATATTCAACTTCATTAAAGAAAAAAGCAAAATGACTGCCTTTCAATGCTTTTTCAGAAACAATTAAATGCTCGTAATGTGTGTCAGTATTTTTATTTATGTAATACTGCTTTATCCAAGCCTTCACTGAGGCAATGTCGTAATCTAATTTTTCTGATAACACTGGGCTGTGTGCTGTATGAATGCAAATAGAGCCGTTACCCATAATATGCTTATATTCCAATAGCTCGTCATTAGAAAATTTAATGGTTTCCGTATCGTGGCTTTTGAATGGGTATTGCGGACTAATAGAAACATCAAAATTCAATGCCTGTTCCAAGCCTTCAACAAAAACAGAAATACACCCGTCAATGTCAAACTTACCTTGTTCAAAGGGCTTAATAAGTTTGACATCAGGAATACTCTCTATTACTGTATTGATTTCACTAACTCTATCACTCATCTTTCTTATCCAAAGTTTAATTTCGGAGGAGGCACAGGCATGCCGCCATTAGTACCATATTTGTTTTTATCTTCTTCTTTGAACTTTGGATTTTCAGGAAAGTAAATTTTGATGTTCTCATCGTTTTCTTCAATCCTGTCAAGCATATTTTTCATATCGTTAGCTAACTGCTGCTTTTCGCTGTCTGTTAGGGTGTCGGCTAAATTATTTGAACTATTACCCGGGTCTTTGAGTGTAAATCCGTCATTGGTTACATTGTCTTTGATGTATTCCATTACAGCTTTTAGCTTATCCCAAAGATTACCTGTGATTGTTTTACTATCAAAAGCCTTTATGGTGGCGAGTTCTAGAAAAAATGATTTGGTTGGGTAGTTATACTTTGTATTCTTCCAAACCTTTAAGAGACGGATTATTTTTCTGATAGAATCCTTTTCCTTGTCAGCCCTATCTTTGATATTGCTGATTTGTGACTGTACATTTGTCTTAATACGCTCACTATCCGCAGCAAATTTACCATATTTGTAGTAAACATATAAGTTCAGGTTTTCATCGTCCTTGTATTGGTCTTGATTTAATTCTCTACCCGGCACAACGTCAATTTTTATTTTATCTCCGTCGCTATCAGTATAAAATTCCAGCCCGATTGATACTTTCTGCTTTCTTACTTCGGCATCGTTCTTATACTTATCGTAGAGAAAATTGTAAACGGTTTCGTACATTTCTTTCAATGTACCATTTGACCCAAAGGCATTACGTTTAAATGGTGAAACCAAATCAAAATCAAATTTGGTATTGATAGCGGTGTTCTTTGCATAGGAACCCGAGTTGAACGGAGCATACACATTGCTCCCGTATTCTGTTTCTAAAGCTTCCTTAATCTCATTCTTCTTTTGAGTGTGTTTGTCTAAAAGCTCTTTCTCTTTGGTAATTTGATGTGTTTTAATTACCGTGTCTAAGTGTAAATTTTTATCCATGACGAAATTGTTTTTATTTTTGAATGCACCCATTTGCATCTAAAAGTAAAGTTACAAAACATATGCCAAATAGAAAATCTGTCAATCAACTATTGTAAACTGACAAATTTATATCATATTCGGTAAAAATGACAGTATTTAATTGTCTTATCAGTATGAAAGAATGTCATAGTTACAAATTTGCGTAATGTATGGCACATTTATTGCGTATTTGTAAACTAAAATATTACATTTGTACCATAATTAAAATAAACAATGGAAATTAAAGCGGTATTTACAGAAAGATTTAAGTCAGCCCGTTTGATGAAAGGATTTTCATTGCAAGATTTGGCTGACGCCTTGGGTAATCAGTTATCTCGTCAGGCATTGCACCGTTACGAGAAAGGAGAAGTAATTCCCGATGCTGAAAAAATCAACCTGTTAAGCAAAGCATTAAATGTAACCCCAGATTACTTTTTCAGAACTACCAGAGTGGAATTAAGCGAAGTTGAGTTTCGGAAGTTAAATAAGGTACCACAGAGAGAGGCTTCGATAATCAAAGAAATTACTAAGGAGAAACTTTCACGGTATTTAGAATTAGAAGAAATTTTGGGTTTATCAGTCGATTTTAAAAACCCTTTAGAAGGTATTGGAAAAGTTACTACTTACGAGCAGGTAAACGAAGCAGCAAAAAAAATAAGAGCAGAGTGGGATCTAGGGAATGGGGCAGTCTTCAATGTTGTTGAACTCTTAGAGGACAATAACATTAAAGTTGTCGATTTGAGAGTTAATGACGATTTTGACGGCTTGCAAACGTTTGTAAATGGCAGTATTCCTGTTGTGGCATACAATGCCAACAAGATAAGCAAGCCTGACAGAATACGTTTTACTCTTTTACACGAGTTAGCACACTTGCTATTAGAATTTGGCGATGTACCCGAACGACAAAAAGAAACTTTGTGTCATCAGTTTGCTGGAGCAATGTTATTACCCGAAGAAACCATTAAAGCAGAATTGGGCGAGCATAGAAATAAACTTTCATCGTTAGAAATAGGCAATATCAAAAAACAATACGGTATCTCTATGCAAGCTATCGTAATGCGGGCAAAAGATTGTGGCATCATTAACGAGCATTACACCAAGCAATTTTTCTTTCTAATCAAACAAATGAATTGGAAAGTAGATGAACCCGTAGAATATCAGGGAGTGGAAGAAAGCAATCGTTTTGAACAGCTTTTATTTCGGGCTTTGATAGAAGACCAAATTTCAATGTCCAAAGCAGCTTCATTATCTAATCAATCTTTGGCAGAATTTAAAAAAGAACATCAACCGATGTTTTAATCCCATAATCCCTTATGATAATTCTGTATTCAAGAGATGAAAATAATAATTGCTGTAACAGATGCTAATATTTTTATTGATTTGTACTATTTAGGATTGACAAATTCTTTTTTTAATCTTGATTTAGAAATACATACTACTTCCGCTGTTTTATACGAGTTGTATTCCGACCAACAGGAAATACTCCGAGCCTATCAGTCTGTTGGTAGGCTTGAAGTTCATAATTTACAGGAACGGGATTTTATAGAAATTTATTCTGAAGCATATCCGAAATCCTTGTCAGAAGCCGACAAATCAGTTTTATACATCGCCAACAAAATAAATGCTTGTGTATTAAGTAGTGATAAGGCATTACGAAATTGTGCTAAAAACAAGGACATTGAATGTCACGGTATGATTTGGATTTTTGATAAACTTGTGGAAACATCTGTTCTAACGCCAAAAGAGGCAGCAAGTAAATTGAAACAACTTGTAGCTACTAATTTCATTTTTCAGAATAATCAACAATTAGTAGCAGAAATAGAAAAACGATTAATGATTTGGAAATAGCTACACAACCAGAATGCTCAACGTATAAAGAAAAACCCATCTGCTAAAAATTTATGTTCCACGTAGTGCCTAACCTGAAGTCTATATTGAACTACATCTCAGACAGTTTTGCTTGAAAGTATACAACAATTCGTAAAAAGATAACAATAAACTCACTACTACACACGCTTAGCTTAATGTCAGAAATGAATAATCCGGAGCCATCGGTCCCACTTTCTCCGGACTAAACGGCGCCAGTAAATCCAGCCGCAAATGACGCTATTTTTAGAGAATAATTTACTCTATAGCAGTAGGTGCAAGTACGAAAACCGACCCTGCAACGTTTAATTTTGTCATGCGGTGAATAATCAATTTATTCGTTGCAAATTATCCTGCGAATGGGAGCTTTTATTCATCAACAGGCCAATTGGCCAAATTTCACATGGAATAATGATGAAATTGCTAATTTATTTAGTGAGGCTAGAAATTTACAGGGAAGACTCATGGGGAAAATGGAATTGTTAGGATTCGATCTAAGAAATGAATCCTTACTTGACACTTTAACTCCCGATGTGCTTAAATCGTCGGAGATAGGGGAGAATATTTAAATCCTGAACAAGTCCGTTCCTCAATCGCCCGTAGATTGGGGATGGAAATGGCAGGATAACCAGGGCGTTGACAGATATGTTATTGGCTCAATCAGATAAGAGTAATCTTCGTTTTTTTGTAATTTTGAAAAAACAATACGATATGAGACACAATGCAATAAAACTTGAACTGATAGAGTGGTTAACAAAGCTCAATGACAATAACACCCTTGATTTTCTGAAAATTGTAAAAGAATCACATAAAGATAATCAAGATAGGTGGCTAGATTTGACAAATGAACAAAAAAAAGGTATTGAAAGGGGTCTAAAAGATATTAGTTTAGGAAAAGTAACACCACATTCTGAGATAGCGAACAAATATGGTTTGTGATTATAAATTATTCTGGTCAGATGAAGCAATCAATAATCTTTTAACATAGTTTATTTATTCAACAACAGTCGAGACATTCAAAAAATTAAAAGCACAACAGCATAACATCGTATATAATTAATTGCGTTTACGTGTATATTCCGGAGCATCTTGACCTGTATTGTACATATTTGCAAACCTCTACATAATTTGTAGTGAAATGTAGATATATACTTTATATTCATTTTGCCCTCAATTTTATATGTAAACAAATATAAAAACAAACATATATACTAAATTATACTTAATTACATATAATTTTATATATTTGAAAATAATTATATTTAAAAGCATATAATGAAACAATTGGCAGAGTTTGTTAAAGAACGTAGAAAAGAGGTGAATCTTACTCAGGAAGAGTTCGCTGAACGTGCTGGCGTCGCATTGACTGTGGTTCGTAAAATTGAACAGGGTAAAACGAATATGAATATGGATAAGGTGAACTTGATCCTGAACATGTTCGGTCATGTATTAGCTCCTGTGAACAGTAAAGAGTTGAGTGAATGAGACAGGGGAAAGTATATTATAAAAATTATCTGGCCGGTATTATTACTGAGACAGATGAAGGTGAATATGTTTTTCAGTACGATGAGCAATATGTGAAAGATCATCCCAAAGATTTCATCACATTCACAATGCCCGTAACTAATAATCCATATACGGAAAACCGGCTCTTTCCATTCTTTGAAGGTTTGATTCCGGAGGGATGGTTATTAAATATCGCTTCAAAAAACTGGAAAATCAACAAGAGTGATCGAATGGGATTATTACTGGCATGTTGTCAAAATTGCATAGGTGCTGTAAGTGTTCAACCAATATTAGAAACCGATGGAGAATAGATGCTTGTATTGTTACGAACCTGTAGGGGCGGGTCATGATTTTCATGAGAAATGTTCTTTAGAATTCTTTGGCACCCCGGTACCTCCTGTAATTGAATATTCGTTGGATCAAATGGATGATCTTGCGAAACATGTGGTGGAACGGAGTGTTGCGGTACCAGGTGTTCAGGCAAAACTGTCGATGTCATTAGTGAAAAAAGCAAAGGGGAAATCGGATTCGCGGCTTACGGTGGTTGGTGCTTTAGGTGGGCAGTACATTTTTAAACCACCTTCTGAGAGCTTTCCCGAAATGCCTCAAAACGAACATCTGACCATGCGAATGGCTGAAGCTTTCGGAATTCGGGTGGTACCATCTTCTTTGATCAGACTGGCATCGGGAGAACTATCATACATAACCAAACGCGTCGACAGGAAAGAAACGGGTGAGAAGATTCATATGATTGATATGTTTCAGATAACTGAAGCATTTGACAAGTATAAAAGCTCTATGGAGAAGGTTGGAAAGTCGATAAATGATTATTCCGACAATACATTACTCGATAAGATCTTTTATTTTGAATTGGCGTTATTCTCCTTTCTTACAGGCAATAACGATATGCACTTGAAGAATTTTTCAATGATAGAAAGCAATTCCGGTTGGGTATTATCTCCCGTATATGATTTGCTGAACATCACGATTCTGAATCCTGACGATGAGGAAGAGCTTGCTCTTACTTTGTGTGGTAAGAAAAAGAAGTTGAAAAGGGAGCATTTTGTACAATTAGGAGAGGGATTAGGCTTAACCGACAAGCAGATAAACGGTGTCTTTAAGCGGATTGAAAGGGATACCCCAAAAGCGATAGAATGGATAGACCGGTCATTTCTATCTGCCGATATGATGAACGCTTACAAAGAAGTTCTCGATAAAAGATATCAGCAATTAGAGATCAGAAAATAATATTTTTATTTATATTTGAATGCCAAAAGATTACGAGAGGGGATTCGATTGGTTTGAACAGATTTGATAGCAGCGGAATCTAAGCAGAATACGAGACCAGCTTAAGATTCTAAAAGATAAACACGACTGAAAACATAAATTTATAGCAAATAGATATAGATAATGGATAATCGTTTTACAGACATAATTCACCTAATAAAGCAATCCCGGGAAAACGCTATAAGGGTAGTAAACGCAGAACTGATAAACCTCTATTGGAATATTGGTGAATATATCTGCAAGAAAATTGAGCAATCGGAATGGGGCGACTCAGTTGTGACAGAATTAGCCAAATACATTCAGACCAACGAACCAGAAATTAAAGGCTTCTCAGACAAGAATATTTGGAGGATGAAACAATTTTATGAGAGTTACAAGGACTTTCCAAAACTCTCACCACTGGTGAGAGAAATTAGTTGGACAAATAATCTTCTTGTATTCTCAAGATGTAAATCAATTGAAGAAAAGGAGTTTTATCTTAAACTTGTTAAGCAAGAAAATTACAGTAAAAGGGAACTCGACCGACAAATATCTGCAAGCCTTTTTGAGCGAACAATGATTGGTAATTCTAAACTCTCACTGGTGGTGAGAGAAAGTAAAAACGACTTAATAGACGCCTTCAAGGACAGTTATGTATTTGAGTTTCTAAACCTACCTGAACCATATAATGAAAGGGATTTACAGTGTGGACTTGTGAGGCAGATGAAGAATTTCATACTAGAACTTGGCAAAGACTTCTTGTTCATAGGAGAAGAATATAAATTGCAAGTTGGCAACAGCGACTTTTTTATAGACCTGCTTTTTTATCACCGTGGACTGCAATGCTTGGTGGCGTTGGAACTCAAAGCCGACAAGTTTAAGCCCGACCATTTAGGACAACTGAATTTTTACTTAGAAGCATTAGACAGGGATGTTAAGAAACCAAATGAAAATCCTAGTATAGGGGTTTTGCTGTGTAAGGACAAAGACAGCGAAGTTGTTGAATATGCTTTAAGTAGAAGTCTTTCACCGACAATGGTTTCAGAATATAAAACGCAACTGCCCGACAAGAAACTTTTACAACAAAAATTACACACAATGTTTAACAATGAAATCTATGAAAATAGGTTGGGGTGAAATGCAAACTTGGAGCTTCGTGTTCCATAACCCGCCCGAACGCAAATCCCGGTACCGTTGTGCGGCATACAGAAAGAGATTAAGCAAATAAACAATAAGCGAAATGAATGATTTTTTAATAGCAATAATAATTGGGTTGGTAGCAGGATTAATAGATGTTACACCAATGATAATCATGAAACTTGAAAAGGAGGCTAATATCTCAGCATTTGTGCATTATTTTGTGCTTGGATTGATAATTCCTTTTGTGAGTTGGGATATCGCACCGTGGATAAAAGGAATTATAATATCATTTTTATCTGCATTACCTGTGATGATTATTGTTTACCCCAAAGACAAGAAAGCAATAATCCCTATGATAGTTTTCTCATTGATACTAGGCGCAGGCATCGGAATAGCAGGAGCAAAGCTCATCGGATAGCTAAATTAGGATTTATAACTCAAAGATAAATAGATATGAAATTAAACAATATTAGACTTTTGGTTGCGAATTTTGATGATTGTTTCAGGTTCTACTCCGATAAAGTTGGATTAAAAGTTACTTGGGGAAAAATTGGCGGAGATTATGCCAGTTTCGACATTGGAATTCCATCTAATAAAATGGGATTTTCGATTTTCAAATCCGATTTAATGGCAAAACAAGTCGGCAACTTTGATAAAACATTACCTTCAGATTACAGAGAAAAAATTGTGATAGTTCTTCAAGTGGATAATGTAGATGAAACATATAAAAGATTAGTTAATAATGGAGTAGAATTTATAAATGAGCCCATGGATATTGCCGGCTGGGGCTCAAGGGTTGCCCATTTCAGAGACCCTGAAAACAATTTGATTGAGTTGTATTGTGAGTTACCCAAGGAAAAATGGAGTGAAGATTTATTGGAAGAAATAGAAGATTAAAATGCTCGACCGCACAACACACAATATAGCCAACAATGGTTTCAGAGGTATACAAAGGGTTGTGGCCCGCATCAAAATTTCTTGTGCCTCAATAGGAAATCACTCGCAATCCCTAACTGGCCATCTTGTCAACCTTTATGTGTAATGTTAAGACGACTATATGAAAAAGAAATCAATTCCAGGCTGGACAATAAATATTGAAGAAATTTCAAATGGTGTATTTAAAGTGACACTGGTAGACGCGTATGCGCGTAAAGCTGAAATCATAGACAACGCAACAGATGAAACAATTGAAAGAGCAATCAGTGACGCATTTGACATTGAGAAACAAATTTCTAAAAACTGGAATTTATTCCTTTACGACCTTGCGGTTCAAAAATTAGGTGACAAGATCAATCATACCAAAAAATACAATGACAAGACTTTTGGCTCTTGGTTTATTGAAAGACAAGAAAAACGTTTAGTTTATGACGGAAAAGACTCTTGGTTAATATCTCAGACTAAATTTAAAAGCGACTGGATAGACATTGAAACAATTAAAAAAGACGAGTTGAAATATTCATATTTCGTTAGACAAATAAACTGGCTGACAGAAAACGCTACACATAACAGCACCTTGCCAAAAGCGGGGCCATTGTGGTGGCGCAAACTTTTCAGCTCTGAATAAATTTTAATCTTAGTTTGAAAGATGGTGCTTCAAAAGCGCCGCCTAATTTTAAAGAACATATAATTATGAAAGCAGCAACTGTTATAACATCTATTCTACTCATCCTGACTATACAATGTTATGGACAAGACCAATGGGAAACTTGGGACAAAAGATATAGAGAAATAAACTATAAAGAATTAATTGACAGTGAAAAACAATATGCTGACAAAACAGAGAAAAATAAAGAAATAGCTCAGTATTATTCTCGACTTGACAACTATAAAATTACGGCAAAATTTATTGGCAAAACTCGCCCTATAGACAATAATGTTTTAATGTCGATGAAACGGGTTTTTAAATTGTTTATTGGAAAACCTGATCAATTGGACGATGTAGTGAAAAAAGAATTTCTTTTTGAAATCGGAGGTTCAGAAGTCTGGATGCCAATTCAGACACAATTAGAGAAACCTTTAAAAAAAGAAATTAAAAAGGGTACTGAAACCATTCTGTATTGCTTATTCTTAAACGAACATTTGCAAGAAGGGAAAATATATAACACTTTGCTTATCTCAGAATTTAGAAAAGAATAACTGGCACACAATAAAAGAAGGAAATCTCATGCAGAAAAAGTCTTTAGTGGTAATTGACATTCAAAATGACATTACCAAAAACTACAAAGAAATCATTGACAATGTTAATCGGTCTATAGATTGGGCAGTGGAAAATGAAATTCATGTCGTTTACATAAGGCATTATAACTTATCTGACGGCACACGGACTTTCAAACCTAACACTCGTGGGTCTGAATTAGTTTCGGACATGAAATTGGTTTCCAAAAACATTTTTGAAAAATCCAAAGGCAACGCATTGACCAGCGAAGATTTTGCTGACTTTATCAAGAAAAATGAAATAAGCGAATTTTACATTACAGGAGCAGACGCCATTGCCTGCGTGAAATCAACCGTATTTAATATGTGCAGGGAAAACTACAAAGTTACAGTCTTATCAGATTGTATTACGAGTTATGATAAAAGGAAAATTGACGAAATGCTGAATTATTACGAAAAAAATGGCAGTAAAATAATTAATTTGAA
>CAYQPF010000150.1:0-12615 GCA_964419225.1 uncultured Candidatus Cloacimonadota bacterium
TATATTGTAAAAACGAAAAGTAACCGCACTGTTCAAATCTAAGTCATCACCTACCTGATATCCAGCATTTGATTCGGCAGTAATGTTCCTTTGCACATTTACATCATTGTTATTTCTAATATCATTTAAGCCACCGCTGTGATCGCCATGTGGATGTGTTTCAATCATATAGGTGATTGTTTCAACGCCTTCACTCAGAATATAATTCAGCATCATTGGCTTGTTTTCCTCAGGTCCGTTTTGATTATTGCTGTTTCGCGTTCCATAACCTCCATCAACCACAATATTTTGATTTTCTGGTGTTCTGATAAAAATCCCATCTCCCTGACCAACATCAACTACATCCAACCTAAGAAAACTTGTGTCAGGATCTGTAATGGTAAGAATAAAAGTTGTATCCTGGATAAAGGTAGAATTCTTTAAGCTTAGAGTAATTCTGTATTGAGAATTATCTTTAACCGGGATTTTACAGATCAAAGTGTCATCTAAAGTGCCGGTAGTCCAGCCTTCATATTTTTCAGAGGGATTTGACATATTGTAGTATTTAATTTTTGCAGTAATATTTGTTTTATTAAGTACTGCTGTCATTGTGTTTTTTTGCCAGCTCATTTGTCTAATTAAGGATGTTTTAATCAACTCTGGTTTGGTGATGCTGGTATTGCTTCCACAGGATAGCAAAAAGAGGGAAAATAATACTACTATAATATTTCTCAAAACCTTTACTCCACTACTATTAGAAAATACTGAACCAAATTATTTAAAAACCTTTTCTAAGTCAACCATATCTAATGCCAAATTGCCATAAAGTTCCTGATGTGGTGTTGCTATGAATGTTTGATGGTTCTGTGATATGGTTCTGATAATTTGTTTGGTTCTTCCCGAATCCAAATCAGACAAGACATCATCGAATATTAATATAGGTTGTAAGTGAATCCTTTCTCTTAATATTTTTGACTGAGCAAACCGGGAGGAAATGATAAAGGATCTTTTCTGTCCCTGTGAACCATAAACCTTCAACCCTGCACCATTCAGAAAGAACTGATAATCGTCAAGATGAGGCCCGAATAATGTCCTTTGATTCTGAAATTCCTGCTTTTCTATCTGCTTGAAATATTCTGTAATCTCTTCTGTTTTTTGTAAAACACTGCCCTGTGTTTGTTTATATTTAACCAGGACCTTTTCCCGGCCTTCTGAGATTATTTCATAATAAAAAATCAATTCCTGATTGAAAAGAGCTAAATAATTGTTGCGAAATATTAAGATTTCTTCAATTAAAGTACTTAACTGTTTGTCCCATATCGGTTTTGTTTTCAAGTCTTTTTGAGTTTTTAAGAGGGAATTTCTCTGAAGCAAGACAACGTAATACTTTTTAAGAAGTTCCAAATAACCCGGATATATTTGGGAGATAGCCTGATCGAAGAAATTCCGTCTGAGTTTGGGAGATTCATTGATAATATTTATATCATCCAGGGAAAAGTAAATAAGTTTGAGATAATGATGTAGTTCGCTGATTCTGGCAATTCTTTTCCCATTGATTAAAATGTCCTTTTTGCCGTCTCTTTGCACATTGAATTCCAGATCATATGTCAAAGAATTGATCTCAATCTGTGCCTTAATCTGAAAAAAGGCTTTCGTAAAATTGATCAGAGCAATATCTGTATTCACTCTGAAAGATTTTCCGAAAGCCAAAATATACAATGCCTCCAACAGATTCGTCTTTCCTAAACCATTCTTCCCGAAGATCAAAGCTCCGGATGGTTCAAAAAAAAAATCTATTGTCTCATAATTACGAAAATTATTTAAGCTGATTTTTTTAATTATCAATTACTTAACCGTAAAGGCATTAATAAAAATCTGGACAAATAGTTTTCATTAACTACAGAATTGAAGAATAATACTGGTCCTTTGGGATCTCCGATAGCCATGATCACTCTTTCTGATTCCAGTGCACTTAGAATAGAGTTTAAGAATCTGAAGTTGAAGGCAATACCTATCGGCTCACCTGCATATTCCAGTTCTGTAATCTCTTCCTGAGCATCGCCGACTTCTCTGTTCAAAGAACTGACAATCATGCTTTTCTGGGTGATATCTAATTTGATCCGGAATGAGTCATCTGTAGCCATCAAAGATACTCTCTTCACAGCATTCTTCAAAATATTCTTATCGATAGCCAGTTTATTGTTGTTTTCAAGTGGGAAAACTTTGGTATAATCAGGATATTTACCTTCAATCGTATGAGTAAAGATCAGATAATTATCATAAGCAAACATGACTTTATTATTCTCCAGTAAAACACTGATCTTGGGATGATCGGTACTGATGATTTTTTGCAGGAAGGATAAGCTCTTTAATGATAAAACATGTTCGCTTTTCTCAGCCAAAGATGTGGGAAGATTGACTTTACATTCTGCTATTTTCTTACCGTCTGTCGCTGCCATAATCTGATTCTCAGGAGAGATCATCCAATAAAGTCCGGTGAAAATAGGTCTGTTTTGTTCCATTGATACAGCAAAATCAGTAGTAGAAATCATTTTAGATAATAATAAAGCATCAATCTCCACAGCATTTTCCAGTTTTTTCTCGGGTACTAACGGGAATTGGGAATCATCAGTGGTTAATAAACTAAAAGATGATTTCAAACATACTATACGCAGCATGTTCTCATCTTTGTATATGTTTACCAGAGCATCGGGTAAGGAATTCAGAATCTCGGTAAAACTCTTGGCTGATACTGTTACTCTTCCGCTTTCAATGACATTGGCACCAAAATCAACGACAACCGTTAATTCCAGATCTGTAGCAGAAAATTTTACGGTATTATTAACTTCATCTGCTTCAATCAAATAATTAGTCAGAATCGCCATCGCATTTTTGCCTGGTACAATATTATACAAATGCTGTATATTGCTTACAATATCTTTCTTTTCAATTGAAAATCTCATCTTTACCTCTTATATTTAGAACTTTTTTTTCAAACATTACGATTCCCTTTAATTTGTCAAATAATTCTTGGATGGTGTGGGGAAATAGCATCATTTCTCATTAATTAACAGCATCTTCTTTTGCACAACTTTTTTATCAGATGTCAGACAATAAAGATAAATCCCACTTCTGACAGTTTTGTTGTTATTATCCTTACCATTCCACACTAATTCATGCTTACCTGCTGTATTAGAACCCTGATAAAGGGATTTCACTTTTTGTCCTTTCATATTGTAGATCTCCAAATTGACATTGGAATCTTTGTTCTGGGAATAGCCTATAATCGGCAAATGTGACTTATCCTGAGAATAAGTATAATTCAATTGTACATTATTGTTAACTTCCGGAGCAAAACTTACATGAAAATTCCTTGTTCCTGAATTATTCAATAAACCACTATTTGTAGAGCTTCCTTGTTCATCTATAATAGAATAGTCGGTATGTACTATTAGTTTTGAAGTATTATCATAAGCGAAATTGAAGGCGATTTCCTGTCCAAGATCTTCCTTTTTGAAATATGCATTGATTTCAGTGATTGATCCTTCTACGACTGAAGCTCCTTTACAAACTCCATTAACGAAGACAGCTGCTTCCCCAGGGAGATTACCAGGATCGAATTCAACATAGATTGGTGTATAGTTTGCTTCAGGTTCAAAAGTGAATATTTTTGGTTCAGGTCTTTTGTAATATTCCTCAGGTTTAGTGTTTTGCCATTTAAAACTTACATCCTTAGACGGTACGATTGAAACCATATCTCCATAGTTAAAAGCAATTTTAGCACTTTTTTTAGTCTTTGTAAAAAGCCAGGGTTCGTCAGGGTTATTGGTTCTGTGCATGGACCAGTATTCTGTTTTAATCTCAAATATCTGATCATGGATTTGGGCCGGAATTGCATTAAAGGGTTGGACAGATTCGGACAGAAAATATCCCAACCAGTTTTCCTGGTTAGCAAATAAATTCAAAATCGTGTTTGGATTCAAGGTAGTGCCGGTGTTTACTAATGTTGCCGGCTTGACCATATTAATTTTGTATCCTTTTGAAGAGATAACACAGGGGATAAGACCTTCCCAAAGATTTGCTGAAAAAAGAAAGGAAGAATTCAAATAATTGGCATCGGTTAAGGTTATTCCATTCGGACAGATAGATTGTAAAACCCTGTTTAGTTCCTCTTCTGTATCTTCCTCAATATCTTGTTTTCTGTCCAATACCGGGAAAGAAACTCAATTATAGCCTTTATGCAGTTCCTTTTGAAATATGGATTTACTCAGGGCAAGTCTGTCTAGCATAATATTATCTGAATTGGGTTTTCTATCCGTTTCAGATTGAGTATTTAAAGCAACAACATTAGAAATGCAAAAAAGAGTTAAGCTAATTATTTGGATTACTATATAAATCAGAAAAAAATGTTTTCTCATAACTCCCTCAATTTTTTTAACTCACACTTGTAATAGGTATCTGTGGAAAAAACTCAACCCCCTAACCCCTCTCTTGTTAAGCTGTTGATTATACACAAATATTTTCAGAAATTAGAATTAACTCAATAAACTTCTGATTCTAAGAAAATGTCAATTAGAAAAAGACCATTATTTGCATTGTGAATGCCAAGGACATATGTTTTTCATTATTTTGTGGTTTTTGCCAAGACAAACCCTTACTCTGAGATAATATGACAAAGACGAGTCTTTAAGAGAAAATTATATATTTTTTACTTTATTATTTTAAAACCAATTTGAAATTAACTAACTAAGAGCACAAGTAGTATCGATTATTTTTCCCAAACCTTAGACTTATAGATTTTCTGGCGATTAATCTGTTCTCCAAACCTAGTTCCTTTTCTATGCTTTTTTATAAATCAACATTGTTGCTATCTTGTTAAAGCCATGACTAATATAGATATATCCAGGCTCTCCATCGTGTTTTCTTCCTAAACATCCACCTAATTTCGCTAATATACGGATATAATTTCTGGAAGTAATCAAGTCTTTTATCTTGGAAACTCTCCAAATCATTTTGAGCTCTTCATCAGTGAAGATTGTTCGGAGGTCTTAATTCGGATCTGTCCGTTTCTTCTGCATCGTGTACATAATCCTCCATGAACAAATGATTTTAACTGACAAGTATGCTAAGTAGGCATGTGGGGTTCTGAAATGATGGTCTTCAACTTTTCCAACAGACTTAAGAGATTTAAAAAGATTTCAATTTGCCCCCAGGATTAAAAATAATTAATGATTTCACGTACATGTTCATTTGTTTCAATCGGTAAAGTAGTAAGCAACATCCACTCAATTCTGTCATATTCAGGGATATTGTCATTAATTTCCATCATTAACGCAACATTAATCTCGATTCATTCCTTATACTTAATATTTTTTGGAGGTTTTATCTTTACTTTTTCATATCTAACTTCAGCAATAGAATCCTTGGCTACTCTTTTGTGACAAGCAGGTATTGAAATTGGGAAACTAAATTTGAGCTTACTTGATAACAAATTATCCCACAAAAGTTTGACTGAATCATCATCAGTCAGAGTTCTTCTATTTTGGCAGGCACGAGCAATTAATTTCGCTTTTGAGTCTTCGTTACAAGCTTCCATAAACAGCTCAAAAATATCAGATTCTCTATCACCGATACTAACAAAACGTTTGTGGGTATATATTTTAGTCAGATTATTAACATGTTTGTAACTTGTTATCCATCTGTAGCTTTCTTTTTCTTCAATCGAAAGACTCTTCCTTCTGGCATTTTTTTCATTCTTAGTTAGCTTCTCATCATCAATTTTCCGCGTCCAAATATTGTTTTGAGACACTCGCAACAGCAAATTATCTGGAGTAAGAAGCAAAGTTGGATGATTAAAAACCTTTTGAATTTTAAGTTTTAAGACATCCCAGGCACTTAGAAATGTTTTTGTTTGTTAAATCTATGCTTGTGGTATTCTGAACAGCTAAATTAGTATCAACAGATTCAATTTCATTTATTCTTTCTACAGTTTGAGTAAGATGTGCTTCTAAAAATTTCTGATAAGTTACCTTAAGATTATTGAAGCATCTATAAGTAGCCGTAGTTTCCGTAAAATTTGCAAAAGCATGTGGGATACTTGAATTAATATTGTTATAAGTACTGTTATGTATTTTTATGCTTCTGGCATTAAATCTAGAATCACCCAATTCGAGATTCTGGAATTCATACACACTCCAGTTATCACACATAATAATTTTCTCCACTGTTATAAAAAAGTATTGATATTAAAAATATTAAGAGTATAATTTGACAAGTAAAATTAAAAATAATAATATAAATAATATTGCATTTAAATATAATAATTAGTGTTATTTTTATATTAATTAGGTATTTTTATTCTTTGCACATGATTGTGTTTTTGAATATGTTGTATTTTAGTTAAATTAGAAATATGTGAATAATCAACAGCTTCGCAAGAGAGGGGCCGGGGGTGAGTTATTTTATCCACACTTCCTTATTGCTAACTAAAATTGTATTTAATTTACCTAACCTTTTAATCAATACAGGTTTTTTGCTATTTCAACAGATTCGGTAGGTTTTTAATTACCTCATCTCTTGCTTTATCTATCAGTTTTGCATAGATCTGAGTTGCAGAAAGTTCCCTATGACCAGGGAGTTTGGAAACAATAACGAGTCTATGGATAAGCATCTTCTATGGAGAGTTGTTTATTGACTGTTAATTCTTGTTCATGCTCCCATTTTGAACGGTGGTTAATTATTATTAAGGAAATCTTTATTTATTCAGTGTCTCCATAGTTGTATACTAAACACATAATTAAGTTAAATACAAGACAAAATACGAGAAGCCAGTTGCGACCCTGATTAATATATTTTTCGGTATAGCACATAATCAGAATTAATAGATAAAATCCTTTTAATCTTTGAACGATTTCTTCATTTTTAGAGAATAGGAGTATTAATGTGATAATAATAATAGTGAATTTTACCAGAACGTACTGCACACTTGGTAAGTCATATATAGGTAAGGAAAAAAGCACTATGAGAATTAATTTGTAATAGGTTTCTGCATATCTGGGTAGAATTCTCAACTTTTTAAATATAGTCATAATCCTATTTAAAAAAAAGCTTGAATAGATTTTATTCAAGCTAAAAAAATGGTACACCCGCTGGGATTCGAACCCGGGACCAATTGATTAAGAGTCAACTGCTCTACCAGCTGAGCTACGGATGCACATATACAAATTGTGAGAGGACGGGTTTTTTGTCAAACCATTTTTCGTGAATTACTGCTTTTTTTACTTATTTGACATCCGTAGCACTTTTATTACAATGGCACCATATGGAGGTACTATGGCTAAATTTGATTTTACTAAACTTCGCTTTAAAGGTGAAACCATACTGGTAAAAGTGTTGGAAGATGATTTTGCACTGAAAAACTATTACGATATCTTCGAGAATGAAGATGAACTTAAACAGGCTACACACCAATTACTTTCAGATTCAGTTCGCTTAAATAAAATAATTGCTCCGCGTCTTTATGATATCTGCCAGCATGCCTGTCAGATACTGGATTATACAGATAATATAGATTTTTACATAATTTCTTCTTTGGATGTAAACGCCTTCTCTATAAACGGCTTCGGTTTCGTTCCACATATGATCTGCCTGACTTCTTCACTGGTAAGATTACTCTCTGACGCCGAACTACTTTTCGTGATTGGTCATGAGATCGGGCATTTGATCTATAAGCACAGTCAGTTATATGTTGTAAATTCTTTGCTGGCCAACAGGGAAGAGAATGAAATTCCTGCACATGTGACCAACAGTTTTGTCCGCTGGAATCAGTATTCCGAGATCAGTGCAGACAGGATTGGATTTATCTGTCAGCCTAATTTGGAAGTTATCGGTAATGTGTTCTTCAAATTTGCTTCGGGTTTATCAGAAGAGCATCTAAATTTCAATATCAAGGAATATTTGAAGCAGTTGGAATCAGTTAAAGAACTCGCTATGGGCGATTTTTATACATCTCATCCGGGTCATTTGATCAGACTTAAAAGTCTGGAATTGTTTTCAACGTCCAAATTGTATAAACAGGAAGATCATAATGCTTTGATATCTGTACACGAACTGACAAAGCAGTTAGATGAATTAATATCCTTAATTGAGCACCATCCGAAAGATGAGTCCGAGAAAATGGTAGTGGAATTTATTTCTGTAGTTGGGACGTATGTGGCTTATCTTGACGGAGAGATGAATTCTCAGGAATGGGAGTTATTATATGAATATCTTTCCCGGTTTACCTCTCAGCCGGAAGTCTATCTTGATTTTAAGGATTTGAACTCTATCCAGAAAAGAATGGAAAAGATTATTAAATATTTTGCCAAAAATGATGATGATGCCAAGTATATCCTGTTTGAGTCTTTGATGAAGATTGTGATCACGGACGGTAGGCTGGAAGAAATAGAGAAGAGCACTTTGATTGAGATAGGGAAGAAGTTGAGGATCTCGGAAAAAAGAATTAAGGAAATTATCAGGGAAGCTAGTGAGAATTTTCTTTCACCCCGCAGGAAATTGACATTGCAAAAGTTTAAGTAAACGGGAATGTAAGAAGGGGAATTCTGCCACTGATCAACACAGATTTTCACTGATCTAGATATATTTTTAAAAATATTAAATGGTGAAATTAGTGCAATTTTGTTGATAGTAGAAAAAAATGGAGAGATGCTTTTTGAGAGTTGTTATCCAAGAAGTATCTTTTTATGCTTCAAAAAATTCTCCATTCTTGAGTTTATCACTGCATATACACTTTTGACTGGGTATAAGGTATCAGTAATAATTGCAGTAACAGATTCACAGGGAAGAATCCCTTTTATTTTAGAGAATTAATTTTTTGAACTTCATTGCAAATGTAAAAATTGACGAAGATTTCATTGATTCTTTGATAAATATTTTTGATTTTAAATAAATTAGCTTGAAACTCTAACGAATTGTTTTTGTTTTGTCTTGGTAGCATAATTTCACCTCGATATAATTTGTTTGTAACTCTAACACCAAGTTATATTTACAGTGTTGTTGTGCTACCTTTTTCTTCGTTTTATGATGATTTTACAAGTTTTTTATGGACTGGTAAACCTAAAATATTGTTTTGATTTCCCCTTAATATACCTTCTTTTTGTATACTTTTCTTAAAGTGCCGTTTATCATAGAATTAAAGAGGTTTGCAAGCTGGGTCGAAGATCGTGAAGATTGAAGGTTTGCAATCGAACGAGGTTATATAATAAATATATGATGGGTAAGATTTTAAATCCTTCAAAACTCTTTCTCTAAAATCTCTCCTGCCCACTGCCCACTGAAATAGCTTCAGCCAGATTGTAAAGATTCTACTGCACAGTTCGGGTTTAACTAGGGAAAGTGATTTGTTCATGCAATTGTACCAGTTAATTACCTAAATACAAACAAAAAGTTATTCGCTTATATCATATAGATATATTCTGAAAGAAGAATACTATAATAAATGTGAAGAGGTAGATGAAATCTTCTTATAATTAACTATATTTCAAATAGATGCAGATTTAGAACAATAGTGGCACTGAATTTGCATCCATAAAAATATAACTTTTATTCCCAGGGAGGTAAAAATGGAATTAAAGATTAACTCTTTATCAAAAACATACAGTAACAATGTCCAAGCACTAAAAAACATAAACCTGAATATTAGCACAGGAATGTTTGGTCTTTTAGGCCCGAATGGTGCAGGCAAATCGACTTTGATGCGGACGATCTCGACCCTGCAGGAAGCTGACAGCGGAACAATCTTTTTAGATAATCTGGATATGCTGACAGAGAAGCAGGAAGTACGCAAGATTTTAGGTTATTTGCCTCAGGATTTCGGTTTGGATCCCAAGGTGACGGCTGAAGAGATGTTAACACATTTTGCCATCTTGAAGGGAATTTCAAATAGTAGAGAACGCAAGACCATCGTAGCGAGTTTATTGAATCAGACCAATTTATATGAGAGTAGAACGAAAAAACTGGGTTCATTCTCAGGTGGGATGCGTCAGCGTTTCGGAATAGCTCAGGCATTATTGGGAAATCCCAAGCTTTTGATAGTTGATGAACCTACAGCAGGTCTTGATCCTGCGGAAAGAATCAGATTTCATAATCTTTTGAGTGAAATAGGTGAGAATATCATCATAATTTTATCAACCCATATTGTGGATGATGTCAGCGATTTATGCAGTAAGATGGCGATCATCAACAAGGGAGAGGTTTTATATACCGGAGAGCCGGCAAATGCCATAAATGCTTTGCAGGGAAAGGTCTGGAAGAAGCTGATCTGCAAAACAGATATCCCGACTTATCAGGAGAATTACAATATTCTGTCCACCCGTTTATTTACAGGCAAGACCCTTATACATGTTTTCAACAATGAACAACCGGATCTTAGTTTTGATTCGGTAGCCGTTGATTTGGAAGATGTTTACTTCTTTAATATTAAAAAGCCTGTAATCGCGTAAAACGGCATGTATAATTCCATTCTTAATAGCCACAAAAGGCACAAAAAACACAAGATGGGAATAAATGGATTTAAGGTTTTCACAAAATAAATTAGTACAAAATAGTAGAGAGTTTTTAATGCTTAGCATGGGGAAGGTTTGATGTTTTGGTCAATATTTTTATATGAATTTCGATACAGGATGAAATCGGTTTCAACCTATATCTTTTTTTCTGTATTTTTTCTTCTTAGTTTCGGGATGATCAATTTAGCCACAGGGCTGATCAAGGGAGTGAATGTAGTTTTAGGACGGTCGGGGGAGTTGATCATTGTGAATTCACCGTCTGTGATTTTGATCGTATATGCAGTGATGTCTTATCTGAGTATCGTGTATATTGCAGCGGTGATGGGCGGTTTGGCGGTTAGGGATTATGAGAACAATTCTTATTTGCTGTATTTCACTAAACCGATCACTAAAGCAGCATATTTGTTTGGCAAGTTCTTTGCGGGGATAGCCAATATTTTATTGGTATTTTCTGGAATCGGATTAGGGATCTGGTTATCATCATTAATGCCGTATCTGGATAAATCTTATTTTGGTAAGAATATACTTTTTGCCTATATTCAACCGTTTGTAATTTTTAATCTTCCGAATGTATTGATCACAGGCTCGGTATTTTTTGCGTTAACCTTATATTTACGCAAGATCCTGCCTACCTATCTGGCGAGTATCTTTTTCCTGGTGGGATATCAGGTAGCCACCTCAATCGGCAGTGATTATATGTATGAAAAGCTGGCAGCTTTAATTGACCCATTTGGTCTTTCTGCTGTAATGTCCTCAATGCGGTATTGGTCAATTGCCGAGTGGAATACAAACTTTGTAAGTTTTTCCGGGGTACTTTTATATAATCGCTTGATCTGGGTAGGGATTTCAATACTGATCTGTTTTATAACCTATAAGAAGTTCAATTTTGCTTACTCACTGACAGAGAGTAAAAAGAGTAAACACAGAATTCAGAATGAAGAAGAAATCATCAGTGTCTTTCCTCCGACGGAATCAATTTTGGAGACATTAAGCCATAAGATGTCTTTTGGATTCGGTCAGCAGTTGAAGCAGTTGTATGATTCCACTCGAATTGAAGTGAAGGCGATGGTCAATAATCTTTATTTTATTTTGATCAGCATTTTTTATTTGATATTCTTATGTGTCAGCACCTCTACCATAGGGAAGATCTATGGAACAACGACTTATCCCATAACTTACGGAGTGTTGGAAATTTTAAAGGGTAATTTTGGTCTTTTTTCTTTGATTGTGACGATCTTTTTTGCCGGAGAAACTGTTTGGAAGGACAGACTGCATAAGATGGATCAGATCGTGGATGTAATGCCAAAACCCAACTGGGTATCTTATGTGTCGAAACTTGCGGCTCTGGTCTGGGTACAGGTTTTGTTTTTACTGATGATTATATTGGTAGGTGTATCTTTTCAGATGATCAAAGGTTATAATGATTTTGAGTTAGGGCACTATGTGTTTGATTTGTTCGGGATTAAGTTGATTTCAGTAATCAATATTTGTGTATTAGCCTTATTTGTTCATACTTTGGTCAATAACAAGTATATGAGTTATCTGGTTTTGATCCTTTATTATATGTTTAATGCCTTTAGTGGTCAGTTGGGAATAGAGCATAATCTCTGGAAGTTCAATTCAGACCCGTCGATGTCATATTCGGATATGAATGGTTACGGGCATTTTTTAACGGGGTTTTATTTGTTTAAATTCCATTGGTTGATTTTATCAGTTATAATGTCAATCGGAGCAATCCTGATCTGGAGCAGAGGGACAGAAACTTTGCTGAAGAAAAGGCTGCAAGTTGCCAAAACGAATTTTACGCCGGGCTACAAATTTGCAGTGATCGCACTGGTATTGTTCTTTGGAGTTTCCAACGGAGTAATATATTACAATACGAATGTTTTGAATAAGCATTATTCACTGGCACAGAGCCGGCAAATGGCTGCTGATTACGAAAAGAAGTACAAGAAATATGAAGCATTGGCACAGCCCAGAATCATTGCTGTCGATCTGAAGGTGGATATCTATCCTGAGCAAAGAGGGATTGAAGCATTGTGTCATTATTCTCTTTTAAACAAAACAACTGAAC
>CAYQPF010000151.1:0-12588 GCA_964419225.1 uncultured Candidatus Cloacimonadota bacterium
ATACAACTCTATCTATATCAACCGGGTTAATACCCAGTTTATCTAATTCGTAAAAGAGCATATATTCCGAAGGATTATAGATCTTTTTTTGTTTTTCAGATACCCTGTTTCCGATACCTGTATCTACTAAGAATTTTTTGTCCTTACTCTCAAAATAAAGACAATTCAATTCCATTCTGAGTCTAAATTTATCATCTGTCTGGATCTTTTTATCCCAGATAGCTCTCGGAAGCACACCCATAGCGGCTCCGGCATCTGACCAATAATATCCGGCAGAAATAAATTCAACTCTATCTATTGCCATCTCTGTTCCTGTGTTGGAAATTGGGTCTTCTATTAGGTCTGAATCCATTATGATCTAAATGAGGCATAATCACGATTCTCTTTAATTCCCCGGAGCCGATGGTCATTGTTTTTAATTTGAAATTCTTCTCAATATGCTGATGTACGACTCTTCTGTCAGCTGCACTCATTTCGTTCAGAGTATAATTTCTTTTGGTTTCAATAACTCTGTTAGCAATGCTGTCGATCCTGCTCATCAGGGTTTCTTCTTTTCGTTGTCTATAGCCATCTACATCAAGCTTGATCACTACATCTGACACATGTTCTTTATCCAGGATCCGATAGAGCAAGTGCTGGATATTATTCATAAGATTAGCTTGTTTACCAATAACAAAGCCAGGCTCCAGAGCACCTAGTACTGTTAAATAGTAAATATTATCTTCCTTTTTAACATCAATAGAACCAAATTCCACATTCATTTTTTTCAAAAGGTTTTCTAAGAATGCACCTAATTTGTCCTCTAATTCCAATATGGAAAATCGAACTTGCATGGGCTTTACGCCAAACATGTTGAATAAACCCTTTGATCCTTCGTCAAGTATTTCATATTTAAATTGACCATCAACCAGATTCGTTTCTTCTTTAAAATCGTTGATGATTTGTTCCAGAATTTTTCCTTCTTTTTCTATAGTTTTCATATTACTATCCCTTTGCGTGTAGCTTTTTCATTAAATAATACTGTTGAATAATGGAGAAAATATTGAAGACCATCCAATACAATACCAATCCTGATGGTAAGGTTGCAAAAATCCAAACCATGAATACGGGCATTAAATACATCATAATCTTCTGACTTTGATAAGCAGCTCTTTGTTTTTCATCCATATTTTCTACATCCGGCTGATTCATCGGCATTAATTTCTGCTGTAAAAACATAAAGACTCCCATTAATACAGGCAAAATGTAGTAAGGATCAGGCTCAGATAAGTCTGTCATCCAAAGCATGAAACTTGCCTGACGTAAATCAATGGCATAATTAAGAATTGGATATAGAGCAAAGAATACGGGCATTTGTAACAATAATGGTAAACATCCGCCCAAGGGATTTACCTTGTGTTCTTTATAGAGTTTTCCCATCTCGATTTGCAGTTGTCTGGGATCATTTTTATACTTTCTTTGTAATTCCTGCATTAAAGGATTGATTTTCTGCATTTGATGAGTTGAGACAAGACTCTTCGTTGTAAGTGGAGTTAAAATCACTTTTAGGACAAAAGCAAAAATGATAATAATTATACCATAGTTGGAAATACTTTTGTTTAATAAGGTGAGGAACCACAGAAATGATGAGCTGATAAAATGCAGCCAATTCCAACCTTTTTCCAGAGTATTATCTATACCGTTGTTAAATAATTTCAATTCTGTATAATCAACAGGCCCTAAGTACAAAGTGTATTTATCATTAATTTCATTAGAATATGTTTGATTTCTTACCCCTAATCTAAAGGCAGGACTTTCAGCAACATCATAAGCAAATAAATTCTTGGAGTTGATCCTCTTTTCCGGGATGACTCCATACATAAAGTACTTTGAGCGGACAACTCCCCAGTCAACTTTACCGTTCTTCTCATCCATTTCTTTACCAGTTTTTAACTTTGCCAAATAGATCTTTTGAATTTCATTTTCTATTTGACTGATTACAGCAAAATTCTGAGGCTTAGCTTTTAGAGACGCCTTAGAATTCTCGGTCATCTTTATTCCTGAATCAACAAACAGATCGTAGCCGTTCACGGGTTTATAGTTAGCTAAACCTAAAGCCAACTGTAAATTATACTTTTTATCCAAAATAAAAGTTTTACTTAAAATCTCCTGCTCGCCATTCTTGAGATAGAATTTTATTCCCTGTTTATCACCATCATTAATGAATTCATGATAAAGAGGAGTATTCTGCAGATCATCAACACCGTTCTGGGTATTAAGGGTAAGATTGAATAGCTTTTTTCCGTTGGGAATCAACTGTACAAGAGTTTTCTCATCTGCCAGTTTGAATTTTTTGAGTTCAATACTATTAACACAACCACCCACATTTGTGAATGATATCTTAAGGAAATCATTTTCCAGGATGAGATTATTTTCGACAGAGATTTTTACAGTTAAAGAATCTAAAACAACAGTAGATAATGCTGCAGGAACTTGAGTCAGGGGTTTGATTTTATCCGGGGTTTGAATACTTTCGTTTGTAACAGCTGGTACAGCAGTTGGTGGGGCAGGTTTCCAAAAATACTGGGTCGAAAGCCAATATACAATAATAATTAGAATGATAGCCAAAATGGTACGTTTTTCCAATTTAACCTCCAATATAAATTTCAGGGTAAGGGGTCAAACCCTCCAGGATGAAAGGGATGACATTTTAATATTCTGAAGACAATTAACTTGACTGCCTTTAAAAAGGAATACTTTTGCAGAGCTTGTAGGCCATATTCACTGCAAGTGGGATAAAAACGACAACTGGGGGGCAAAACTGGTGAGATGAATCTCTTATAAATTTTTATTAAAAGTATGAGGATTTTATTTAACAGGAACATCTGGACTTAGTTTTCCAACTTCCTGAAATAGGGATTGCATTCCGACTTGAAATTCATCCCAATTAATATCGTAACAACATGTTTTTGGTACAACATTAATTTTTATCCCCTTAATACTCAATTCATTACTACTTCGGAGAAATGCCCTGACTCTCCTCTTAATCCTATTCCTTACGACAGCACAACCAATTTTTTTAGTCACAGTAATTCCGACCGCTACATCCGACTCGGAACCATCAAAAAAGAAAAAGAGTGTACAAATTTGATTTGAAAAACGCCGGGCTCTTGTCATAAATTCCAGATATTCCCGGCGTTTCTTAATAAATCTCATCTATACAGTTAAAGTTCTTCTGCCCTTGGCTCTTCTTCTGCTAAGTACCTTGCGTCCGTTACTGGTGGACATTCTGCTTCTGAATCCGTGTACAGACTTTTTCCTTCTGTTATGAGGTTGAAATGTTCTTTTCATTATCTATATCTCCTTACTATTTCTCTCACTATTTCAAGAGTTTAGAATTAATTATCAGGGATTTATGTCAAGTGCAAATCAATTGAATTGATATAATTACCTTAAAATCAGCAAAAAACAGATAATAAATGCTATATTTATAATTCTTCCGATGCCGGACACATGCAAGAACTTTCAAATCAGAGATTAACCGCTTTTCCTGCGTTCTATTAAGCATTCTTATTCACCATTTACAATTCACACTTAAATCCCAACCCTATCCTAAATCCTTTCCCTTAAAAAAGGGCAAGGACTTGTTGGAAAAAGCTTTGCTTTTCCTTCTGACCAATTTTCCACCTGCAGAATATATCACCGACTTTCACTCCCTTCCCTTACTAAAAGGGAAGGGTCGGGGATGGGTTGTCGGTATGTATCCCGGGCTAACGTGGGAGTCGGCCCCTAATTGATAAATTGAATTTCGCTGTTGCATTTGGGTAAATAATTATTTGCCCCTAATTTTCAAATCAGAGATTAACCGCTTTTCCTGCGTTTATCGCCTTCTGTTAAGCGTCTCTTCATTTCGTTAAAGGTAAGATTACTTTCAAAATTTATTCAAATAATTAATGAATTTCGCACTCAGGGTTTCTTTATCAAAAGGTTTGGACATATAGTCATTGAATCCTGCAGATTGATATTTTTCGTCATCACCTATCGTAGCATGTGCAGTTGAAGCTATCACATGAATATCCCTGCCTCTTGGATTACTGCGAATTTCTGATAAAACTTCCATCCCACCCATTTCCGGCATTTCAATATCTAATAAAACTATCTGGTAGTCTTTCTCCTGCATCATTGCAAGTGCTGACTTTCCATTAAATGCCTGATCACAATCTAATTTCATATTTGTTATAGCTGCCTTTAACAATATTTGATTGATCTCATCATCATCAACTACTAAAACATGAGTCTGTTTTAATACTGTTTCAAAATCATTTAAACTCTTTTTGACAGTCTCGAAATTATTCGTAGCCATAATTTTAGATTTCTCGGATAAATCAGAAACAACAACAGGCAGTTTAAGTGCAAAATCACTACCCTGTCCTTCAACACTGGTTACATCAATGCTGCCTTCCAGCAAATCAACTAATTTTCTGGTAATTGCCAGTCCCAGTCCGGTACTGTCCTTTCTGGTTTGAGCATTCTTATGTCCCTGCTCAAAAGCTTCAAAAATTGATTTCAACTTATCAGAAGGTATTCCGATACCTGTGTCCACAATGTTCACTGAAAACATCCCGGATTCACAGGAGGCAATAAACCTGACAGAGCCAATATCCGTGAATTTGATAGCATTGCTGATCAAATTAATCAGGATCTGAGAAATTATCTGTTCATCAGCAACAACCCAAAAATCCCTTCCACATCCGGCAATAAGCTCGAATTCTAAATGCTTTTCATCAGCCTTTACCTTCATCACATTATAAATATTATACAATAACTTTGTGAGTGAAAATTCTTTGTTGTTGAGTACTATTTTACCTGCTTCTATCTTTGATAGATCAAGAATGTCAGAGATCAATCCCAACAAATGGTTCCCGCAATAGTGGATCAAATCAAGCTTTTCTATTTTCTCCGGATTTCTCTCATCAGTTTTTAAAATCTCTGCAATTCCCATGATGGAATTCATCGGAGATCTGATCTCATGACTCATACTGGCAAGAAATTCACTCTTAGCATCATTAACCCGCTTTACTTCCCCTAATGCTTCCTTCAGGGAAAGGTTAACTATTGTTAATTCTGCCTGACTTTGTTTTAATTTCATTTCAATATTCTTACGTTCTTCGATTTCTGTCAGTAACTCCTGAGTCCGTTCCTTGACTAAAGAATCCAATTTTTCATTCAACTGGCGAAAAGTTTGTTCGACCCGATAACGTTCCTGAATTTCAATTTTAAAGGTCAGGTTGGCAAGCTCCAGGTCGTTATTGATTTTTCTTTCCCGTCCGACAAAGCGTTGATACAATAATAAAAGTCTGATAAGTTGTTTATCATCTAAAGGTTTAGTTAGATAATCAATTCCACCTGCAGCCAGACCCATACTCATTTTAGACGAATCAGCATCAAATGCTGTAATAAATATTATGGGAATCTGGGAAGTTTTAGCTCTCCCCCGGATTAATTGAGCAGTTTCAAAGCCGTCCATTTCAGGCATCTGTACATCCATAAGGATTATGTCTATTTGCTCTTGGTTGACAATTGTCAATGCTTCAATTCCTGATTGGGCTTCAATCATGGTGGTATATGGAAAGTACTGCTGAATAGCTTCTCTCAGAACATACAAATTTGTGGGAATATCATCCACCAGGAGCATCTTTTTAAAAACTGTTTCTTCCATCATTTATTCCTCACTGTGTTCTTTTATATATGTTATTGGCTTTGTCCACCAGTTTAAATCCCTTAATATCATTAGATAAAGATTCATTCTTACCCAAAATGAGAAATCCATTTAAATCCAAAGACTGAGCAAAAAGAGTCAATACCTGTCTTTGCAGATCTTTGTCAAAATAGATCAACACATTCCGGCAAAAGATTAATTGAAATTCATGGAAACTTCCCTGATTCAGCAAACTATGCTGAAAGAAAAGGATTTTATCTAAAATTGATCCCTGCATCTGTCCCAAAGAACCTATCTTACTAAAATACTTTGCTAAACTTATTAATCCTCCGGCTTCCTGGTAATTGGATTCAGCTTTCTCCAAAAACGAAACAGGCAATAATCCATTTTTGGCTTCTTCAACCACAAAAGGATTGATATCTGATGCATAAATCTGGGTCTTTTTCAATAATCCTGCTTCTTCTAATTTAATTGCAAGACTATATGCTTCCATCCCTGTAGAACAACCTGCACTCCATACTTTAATATGAGGATATGATTCCAGATAAGGTAAAACAGTTTCTCCAATTGCTTTGTAGATGATTGGATCCCGGAACATATCCGTAACATTGATGCTGAATTCCAAAAACAGTAGCTCAAAAACCTCATCATCGTTAAGAACTACTTGCTTGAAGCGATTAAAAGAATGTATTCTGAGCTCATTCATTCCCTTTTTTATTCGACGCTTAATACTCTCCTTTTCATAACGCAGATAATTGTAGCCATACTTTTTATCTATCGCTGTAAGGAATAACTGTAAATCCTGATCCGTTATTTCTATCTCAATCTTCACCAACATTCTGCTAAGATAATAAACAATTTCCGGCAAAGGAAATTTATAATCAACTAATCCTGTTTTCCAGGCATTCAAAACCATATCTCTGGCTTCGCATTCCTCAGGATCTTCAATAATTATCTCAGACCCGCTGTTATGTAATAATTCCAGTGATGATGTCCCGTCACTACCATAACCACTCAATAAAACAGCTATTAAATGACTGCCATACTCCTGTGCCGCAGTATCAAACAAACGGGAAATTGATGGTCTCGAATAATTGATTTTTTCTTCCGTTGTCAGATAAATCTTTCCCTTTTTTATTATTAAGTGATGAGCGGGGGGAGCGATATATACTTTTCCAGGTTCAATTATAAGTCCGTTGGCAACTTCTGCTACTGTATATGCAGTACGTTCTTTAATTAAATTGTTCAAATGATTCGGTGACTGCTCCATTACATGCTGTACTATAAAAATTGAAACTTCAGCAAGAGGCAATTTGTTCATTATGGCCAAAATAGGATCCAGACTCCCTGCAGAACCTCCAATTACGATAGCTTTGACTACCCTGTTTTCCTTGAAACGAATATTTGTACCTGCCTGGTTTATATTTCGGATTCCCAGCCGGGTTAAATATGATGATAAATACCTGCAAAAAACTATTATCCTGACTTTTTTATGAAGACCTGAGAGTAGTTTCTCTTGTAAAACTGTAATAATCTCTGAGGGCAACATTTTAGCGTCTAAAAATGCCAGTTCTACCTCTTCTGTATTACATTTCCGAATCTGCTCAACAGCTTTTTTTACTTCTGCTGCACTGCTAATACTACCTTGAAAATTCAGATAGGTCGCATTATCCTTTACAATCAGATTTATTTTCACAGTTATACCCTTTTACCAATCCAGGCTTGAATAAGACTTAGTAAAGCGTCGTATTCTATGGGTTTGGCTATATAATCATTGGCACCTGCTTCAATACACTTCCCTCTGTCCTCTTTTAAAGCTTTTGCAGTAAGTGCTATAATCGGAGTATGTTTGATATCTTCATCTTCACGAATCAGTTTCATGGCAGTAAAACCATCCATTACAGGCATCATTATATCCATCAATACCAGATCGAATTGCTCCTTCTTCATCATTTCAATTGCCACCTTTCCGTTCTGGGCATCCTGGATGAGCATTCCCTTATTCTCCAAAGCTGAACTTAATACATAAACGTTCTTGATATCATCATCTACTATCAGAATTTTCTTTCCTTTAAGATTACCGCTTATCATTTCACTCAAAGAGTTTTTGGGTTCCGGTACAGCTTCAACTTCCTTCTCAATACTCAAAAACACACCCAGTTCATCTAACAAACGTTGTACAGAATTTATCGTCTTGATGATTATCCGGTCGGCATATTGCTTAATTTGCTTCTCTTCCTGTTCACTCAAGTCCCTTCCTGTATAAACTATGATTGATATTTTTATCTTTTTCTGTCTTATCGTTTTGCATAAATTTAATCCACTACCGTCTTTCAAACCTAAATCTATTATAACAGCGTCGTAACTGAAATTCTCCAACTCCTTCATTGCCTCTGCTTCTGTACCTACACTGCTAACTTCGATATTCTCATCACCAATAAATTCTGCCAATACATTGCGTTGAATCTCATTATCCTCGACAATAAGTAATTGCTTTTTCTTACCAGGATTGTATGCAACAAGTTCCATTATTACAGCTTTAATTTCTTCTTCTTTGACAGGCTTCTGAATAACATTCATAGCACCAAGTTCCAACATCCCCAAATCCTTATCCATAGATGAAATGATTTGAATAGGGATATTCTTTAAACTTTTCGAGCTCTTAAAACTATGCAGCAACTGTACTCCATTTGAGTCTGGCAAGAAAATATCCAGAATAATTCCGGTCGGAAGATATTTTTGTGCCATCTGAAGGCCTTCTGCTGCTGTTGCTGCATGGACAAACTGCTTTCCCATACCATGGATCACATTTCCTACTATGCTGGCAAAAACCATATCATCTTCGACAATTAAAAACATCTGTTTGGTCTTGTCCAAATTGGTTTTATCATCTTTTACGATAACTGCCTCAACTATACTCTGTTGATTCAATTTTTGTTCAGAAGGCATAACCCGCTTTTTCTCAATAACCGGTTTGACAGATTCTTCTTCTTTTTTCAGAGCTGTGTTGTCTTCTCCAATCTCTAAGGGCAACCACATGGTAAATACGCTTCCCTTTCCTTCATTACTCTTCAAAGTAATCTCTCCACCTAACATATTGGTCAGTCGTTTTGCTATCGTCAACCCGAGTCCGGTACCACCAAACTCTCTCGATAAGGAACTGTCCACCTGATGAAAAGCATCAAAGATCTTATTCTGCTGGTTGGATGAAATACCCACTCCGGAATCAGATACTTCCAGTTTAACCGGCCGCAGAGGGTTGTCTGTTATACTAAAATTCACATGCACAAAGCCCTGACTTGTAAACTTCATAGCATTAGAAACAAAATTCCTTAATACTTGAGAAACTTTGTCCGAATCTGTTATTATACTTTGCTTGATTTCATTGGTAATAAGAAATTCCAATTTTTTATTCTGAGCATCCTGATAAAAATAATTATGTAGTTCCTTCACCCATACTTCCGGTGACACTCTTTCAATCCGAATTACATTTTTTCCGGCCTCTAATTTGGAAAGATCCAGGATATCATTAATCAGCCTTAACAGCTCTTCCCCGGAAGAGTGTATCACTGTCGCCTTTTTTATATCTTCTTCCTGCATATTGCCTTTATCGTTACGGGCAATCAATTTGGACAACATCAGGATCGAGTTCAAAGGCGTGCGTAATTCATGGCTCATGTTAGCCAGAAATTCGGATTTATACTGATTTGAATGCTCTAAATCCTTTGCTCTTTTGTCCAAATCTGCCTTTGCAATAATTAATGTTTCGTTAGTCTCGCTCAATTCTTCCTGTTGTTGTTGCAATAACTTTTGTTGCTCTTCCATTTGAGCATTTGATTGCCGTAATTCTTCGGTTTGTTGTTGTAACTGTTGCTGTTGCTCTTCCATTTGGGCATTAGACTGCTGTAATTCTTCGGTTTGTTGTTGTAACTGTTGCTGTTGTTCCTCCATCTCCTGATTCATTTTTTGTAGAATCACTGCCTTTTCTTCTGCAGATGCTTGTGCGTCCCTGGCTTGTTCCAGGAAGAGTTGAACTTGTTCTTTTAGACGACTGGATAAAACATAAGAAGCAAGAATTCCACTTGTCTGATTTAAGAAATCCATCTCAATTGCTGTTATAGCCTGGGTTGTGGCTATTTCTACAACACCATAGATCTCATTTTCATACAATAAAGGATAAGTAAAGGTATTATAAGGTATCTGAACTGCAGTTCCACTCACTATTTCTGTATCGGTTACTCCCATGTTTTTCAGTAAAATCGGCTTCTTCTCTAAGGCTGCCTGGCCAACGACTCCCTCTCCCAATTGAAATTCATTAGACAGTCTGTCCCTCGCAGTATAGGCATATGAACTCAACAGTTTCAAAGTTTTGCCCTCGGATATGGGTACATACAGTACTCCCCGACCTATTTTCAGATATCTGCCAATAAAGCTTATCGCTTTTTCTGCCCTTTCTTGCAAAGACAAATCTCCACTGATTTCCTTCGTTAACTCATTTATCCCGTCTTTTAACCAGTTTTGCTCTGCATTGTGGGCAGCATTTGTACGCAAATTATCATTCATCCTCTTCAAAGCAAAACCTAAAGTATCATTATCACTGCGGGGTTGAATATCAGCCTCATAATTCCCGCTGGCAATTGTGTCTGCCTGCCTTACTACCTGCTCAAGGTTACTGACCACTTTTTGCAATGCAGCAAAGATTCCGGTGGGATTAGTGCCAAAATCAACTTTTAAATCTCCGGATATTACTCTGTTGGCAGCCTCATTAACAAAATCAGGTTCTCCACCTATCTTGTTTTGCATCATGCGGATAACGAAAACAGTCACACTCACTGCTATTACAAATGTTATAAATAGCATGAACAATAAAGTTCTGGTTGTCGTAGTAGTTTTTTCATTGGTTGAAACTACACTCGCATGCATCATTCTCATTTTTATTTCCCGAATCTCCAAAAGCGTTTCCTGCATACTATCTATTTGCATGTATTGCTGTTGTTTTGCTTCTGAAACTGACGTTTGTCGGGTAAAATCTATGTTTTTGTAGATACTCCACTCAGATTTAAATTTGCTGAATAATTTTAAGATATCTGGAGTACTAAACAATTTATCCAATTCTGAGATACCGGAATCTATGTCCTGTTTTGAAGATGCAATTATTGTAAGGTTTCTTTCTAATTCACTACCACTAATACCATCTGAAATTATCTCAGAGGCTAATTCCAAATCAGAGAGGTGAGTTACCATGTTTCCGATTAGATTAGATTTTTCCACTTCTACAGCAATAGTGCCTGATACCTCATTATCAATTTTCTTCATCTGAGTGATAGCATAAATGAAAGACAAAACCAGAATAAATGTAATTATGGAATATCCGCCAATGAGAATTGTACGCATTATTGTTTTCATACTCTCTCCTTATTATAACCTGTTTATTCACTGTAGTAAACACTGTTCCTATTTACAAAATAAACATCACAGATTCTTATTGCAAGTTTTTTTTAAGATTTATTCTAAGATTTTCCAAGAATTTGTTCTTTTGTTAAAAAATAAATAAAACTTGACTATAGAAAATATTATTTGTAATTTAAGCACATATTTTTGATCTCAAAAAATTTGATTGAAACAGGAGATTATTATGTTTGATTCCCATAAGAAAACTCTTCTCCTTGTTGAGGATGAAATACTCATCGCCCTCATGGAAATCAGACAACTTGAAGAAGAGAATTATGATGTTATTCACATCAGAAATGGTGAAACTGCTGTGCAATATATGAACCAGAATGGTGCCGAAATAGATCTGATACTCATGGATATAGATCTTGGTGCAGGGATGGATGGAACCGAAGCTGCCGACCTGATTCTGAAAACCTGTGAAGTTCCGATAGTATTCCTCTCCTCCCATATAGAACCGGAAATTGTCGAAAAAACTGAGAAGATAACTTCTTATGGATATGTTGTAAAAAATAGTATAGCAACGGTTCTTTTTGCTTCTGTTAAAATGGCTTTCAAACTGTTTAATGCCAAAAAGGAAATTCAAGTTCATCAAAATACTTTAAGAGCCACAATATCAGAGCTGGAGGAAACCAATAATAAGCTACTTAAAAGCAATGTAGCAATTTTCCTCAATGAAGAAAAATACCGCAAACTGGTTGAACTGTCGCCAGACCTTATCGCTATCCACCGGGATGGTAACATTCTCTACATCAATCCGGCCGGAGCAAAGCTCTTGGGTTACTCCAATCCAAATGAGCTCATCGGACAATCTATCCTGCAATACATAAAAGCAAAGGATAATTTTATTACAGCCCAAACCATCAAAGATGATTTCTCAGTTCTGAAAAACAATAACCATGAGCAAACCATTTGTTCCAGAAATGGACAAGAAATAATTGTTGATATGTCCGGAGTCCCTATCATTTATGATAATATGGAAGCTGTTCAGATCATAGGACGGGACATTACAGAAAGAAAATTAATGGATAAAAAGCTTAAAGAAAGTAATGATTTTCTCTGGCTTTTATTAGATACACTTCCTATGCCGGTTTTTTACAAAGACAAAGACAGAAAATACACAGGCTGTAATCGTGCCTTTGAAGAATTCATGGGTTTAAAAAAGGATGAGATAATAGGAAAAACAGTGTATGAGATATCCAGCAAAGAATTAGCAATTATTTACGATCAAAAAGATCAGGCGTTGTTTGATAACCCAGGGAAACAACACTATGAATCTAAATTTGTCAATACCAATGGAATTGAATTGTGTATTGCTTTTGATAAAGCAACCGTTATAAACAGTTTGGGCCAAATCGAAGGGATAATCGGCATAATTACAGATATCAGTGATTTAAAAATGTTGGAAAAAACTACCCGAATTCACCGGGATAATTTAC
>CAYQPF010000152.1:0-12345 GCA_964419225.1 uncultured Candidatus Cloacimonadota bacterium
ATTACCTCTGTACGTAGACCAGAGGTTTTTGTTACCTTTGGGCAACTTACAGTCAAAAACTAGAATGCCATTACTTGTCCCGGCAATGATATCTGAATCACCATCATCATTCAGGTCCTCCATGATCGCAGGGGTAGGATTGGTAAGGGTAGTATTTACTGGGGTGAAGTCAAATGGTTCTGCCAGGTGGTTCCAGATATAGAGAGTGGTCAGTTTGGACAGAGCAATAATATCCACAAAACCATCATTATCCAGATCAACTGCCAGAGGAGGTGTATCGAAATTCTGACCGGTAGTAACAGGCCAATTAGGCAGATCATTTCCATTGTGATCCAGAGCATAGATAATTCCAGCTTCGGTAGTGAAGATGATCTCGGTTTGATTATCGTTGTTAATATCTGCGACTATGGCAGAATTAGTCATTTTACTGTTTAAAACACGACTAAAGATTATTTCCCCGGCTGCAGAAATGAGCACAGCTCTGTTATCAACAGTACCCACAACTATACTGTTGTCGTCCAGAATTGTAGGTGCCCCACAGAACATAGCGGGAAGTGTAACAGGAAAGCCTGGTATTTCCAGACCCAGATGATTGATAGCATGGAGTTTCTTATCCATAGTTGCAACAATTATTTCCTTCAATCCATCTGCATTAATATCACCAACAGCCATTTCCATAGAAGTGATATCTGAGAGAATTAGCGGGAAATTGGCAATATTAACACCATAATAATACAGTACCTGGAGTTTTCTGTCTATTCCAACAGAAATAATCTCAATTTGCCCATCATTATTAAAATCGGTCAGAATGGGAGAATTGAATTGAGCAAGACAGTCCGTAAAATTGAATAGATCAGTACCATCAATAGCTTTGGCATAGACTGCATTATTTCTGTTGGCCAGGACTATTTCCGGCAGATTATCATTATTTATATCTCCAAAAGCAAAACTTCTGAAGATATTCTCAGAATCACTCCAGGGAAAAGTGGGCAACATAACAGCCCCGGAATTTATCCCGTAGAGAGTTCCATGAATATCATTTAGCAGAATATCCTTTTGGCCATTGTTATCCAAGTCATAAACAATAGGAGAAGCATAAAAAACCTGATTCAGTAGCAAAGGCCAGTTAGCCGCAAAAAGTGACACAGGTATTGTTCTATAATAAGTAGAGCGAAAATAAAGGTCATTAACAGGTGCAGAGATCATAATCGAATAAGAATAGGTTCCATAAGGAATATCAAGAGGAACATGAATTAAGAAGGGGGTTGCATTGGTTACATTTCCACCCGGTTGGATATCACCGAAAAACACGGAATCAACCTCAACGTTGATCAGAGGATTATCAAACTTCAGTGTAGCACTGACATTTTGGGCCGGGCACCAATCCGGCAAGTTTTGCAGATTGATAAATATATTAGCTGATTCACCTGGATTCAGAGCACCATCCAAGTCACCGGAATAATCAGTAAACGTTATTTCTCCTGGCTGCAAATACGGAAATATATTACTTGGGTTTTTAATAGAAATGGACGGATCACCAAAAAGAATCAGGTCATAATCTATCCAACGGTACATATTATCGGATAAAACATGATTAATAAGATCAATTCTAGACTGACTTAAAGCCTTACCAATTTGCCTGATATTGTTTTGATAAACATCAGAATAGAAGGCCAAAGCAAAGAATTGAGAGGAACTATGGGTTGAACCGGGCGAATACCAACCGTAGCGGGAATTGCCAATAAAAGCAAAAAAACCGCCAGGACTGAAAACCAAATGCTCTCCTATTACCTCATTATTAACTAGCAGATCAAAGGCAGCAGTATGACATCCCTGCGTATAAGCATATCCGAATTCGGAATTGGTTAGCCCTGCAGCCTGAGCACCATCGAGACCAAAGAGACCGTTTTCATTCGAATGCCCCATGTGGTTAACGACGCCGACTCCGGCATTTATGGCATTTTTAACATTAGCATAGCTGAAAGTTCCATCCCTCGTATAAAGTGTGGTAAAATGATAATCCGGAGACATATATGGGATAACTTGATCATTGTAATCACTGCCATCAGTTGGAGGATCCTCCTGTAAAACCTGTCCTATCATACAGGCAATATCATTACCAAAGGTTGTGTTATCTACATAATAAGAGTTTTTCCGGAAGAAATTAAGGAACTCATTCAAGTCTTCAGCCGGAATTCTACCTACAGCTAACTCCGGAAGAAGATCCGGATTATCAGCTATTTCCCCATATATATCATTCTGATTCGCATTCCAATTTCCATCCAAACAGGAGTAATACATATCACATGGGATATTGTTATCTACGATATTTATGACATCACCTTTAACACCCCGGACCGGGACAACTTCCGTGTCACCTCCCAGAAGAATATACTCCAGCGGATGCTCTGTATCTGCATAAGTATTATATGCATCAAGAATAAAATTCCTGATCTTTGCCTGACCATCTTCCCCTTGATAATTACTATAAATATAGGACGTACGGAAAAATCCGGTGGGAATTTGATGTGAATTTTTCCAGTCAATGTAATCAGAGAAATAGGGAGCTCTGATATCATCTGTAATGATGAGCATTGAATATGGATTTGAGGGATCGAGTTCTCTGCTTTGTGGATGATAATTTATTTTTTGATAAGAAGAAATAAGCTCCGGATTGGAAACAAAACTCTTTAATTGTTGAACAGTGCCGGAGTTCTTTTGTAATCTCTGACCAAGAAGATTATATCTGTTTCTGTCAAAATGAGTTTTAACAGATATCTCAAAGTTTTCATAGTAAAGCAGTTCTCTGGAAGTCGGATTGTACTTATAAGGATAAATATTCAGGATGAGAATATCATAACCCTTCAAGGTTTGTACCCCAAAATCGCGGTAATTGTATATGGGATATTGGGAGTTAAATATGTAAGGTGGAGTTAATATTGGATTGTCTGAATTCATAGGTACCGGCTGATGAGCATAATTGATCTGAACATTACTCCTGGTATGAAAAATAGGCGACAAATTCAATTCAATTTTATCAACTACCTCACCCTGAGGTAAAAGAATTCGAACAGGAATGAACTCCATTTGCGGATATCCCGCTTCCAGCATTATGTTATCAGACAGAAATTGACCATTTTTAATTTGAGGCGACGGAACACTTCGACTGAAATTGAAATCAGCAAACAATAAAAAGGGCAAAAAGAAGATCACAAATAGAACAAATAACTTATGCATTATTCCTCCAACCAAAGTATATTTACTTTATCCGGCAAACTCTATTTCCACAATTACAACTTTAATAATTATTTAGAGGTAGGTTGTCAAGCTTTATTAATTTCAATTGTTGAGAGGAAAAATGTTTATCCAAGAAATGGACTCTATGGACTCTATGGACTTTATGGACAATATGGACTGGGGAAATAGGGATTAAGCATTGAGGATTGAGAAAAGGAAAAAGGGTGCAATTTCTTGCACCCCATTAAACTCGTCACTTGTTACTCGTTACACGTCACTTCATTAGAATCATTTTCTTTGTCAGAGTCTTATTGGCAGTTTCCAATTTGTAGAAATAGATGCCTGAGCTGACTTTTTTATTGGATTGATCTTTACCGTTCCAGGTCACAGAATGATTTCCTTTAACTTTGTTCTCATTAACAAGGGTTTTAACTTTCTGTCCTTTGATATTATAGATGGCTAATTCCACTTTGGAGTTTTCTGCGATGGAATAGCTGATAGCTGTAGAAGGATTGAAAGGATTGGGATAGTTTTGTTTAAGAGTTGTTTCAGCGAAAGGAACATCCACCTCTGCATTATCGACATAAAGATTATAGTTATAGTTACCGGTTCTGGCCATATTCCCTCTGTACATAGACCAGGGGTTTTTGTTGCCTTTGGGTAATTTACAGTCAAAAACAACAAGACCGTTACCAATGCCTGCAATCACATCATAATCACCGTCATTGTTTAAATCTTCGATGATGGCAGGAGTAGCATTGTTATAATTGCTGTTGACAGGAGTAAAGCTGAAAGGTACAGCCTGATAATCCCAAATATAGAGAGTTGTGAATTTAGTAACTGCAATAATATCAACAAATCCATCATTGTTCATATCCACAGCCAATGGAGGCGTACTGAAGCTTTGACCGGTTTCTACAGGCCAGCCGGATAAATCATTTCCAGCGTGGTTCAGAACATATACCATCCCATTTTCTGTGGTAAAGATTATCTCAGTTTGACCGTCATTATTAACATCGGCAATAATTGCAGAATTAGCCATTTTACTGTTGATAGAGCGGGTAAACAGGACTTCACCGGCAGGAGAAATTAGAGAAACTTTATTATCAGAAGTACCGACAACAATACTACGATCTTCGAGAATTGTAGGAGCACCACAGAACACAGAAGAAAGAGTAACAGGGAAACCTGTAATATCAGTGCCGTTATTATTAATAACATGGAGTTTTCGATCGATTGTGGCGACAACTATTTCTTTTAACCCGTCATTATTGATATCTCCCACTGCCATTTCCATAGCCACAAGACTAGAAAGAGTGACAGGGAAATTAGGAATATTAACCCCGTTGGCATGCAGAACCTGAAGCTTCTTATCAATACCAACAGAGATCACTTCTTTTTGTCCGTCATTATTGATATCTGCAATCATCGGAGTATCAAACTGACTACGGCAGTCTGTAAAATTGAATAAAGTAGTACCGGTAAGTGATTTAGCATAAATAGAATTATTTCTGTTGGCAAGCACAATTTCGGGTTGATTATCATTATTAATATCACCCATAGCAGCACTACGGTAGATATTATCGTTATCTGTAAATGGATATCCCGGGAGCATGGTAGCATTGGAATTAAGCCCATAGATATTTCCTGTTGCATCATGAATTAAAATGTCTTTCTGACCATTGTTATCAAGATCATAAATAAGAGGAGAGGCATTGAAAACCTGATTCATTTGCAATGGCCAATTGGCAGCAAACAAGGAAATGGAAAACTGCTTCTTATAGGTCTTTTTGAAATATCCGCCATTTACAGGAGCATACACTGTAATATAATAGTAGTAAGTATCATAAGGTAGATCAAGGGGAATATTGATGATAAATGGATCTATATTCGTGGCATTTCCTGAGGCAGGAATGTTGCCAAAACTCACAGAGTCAACATCCACATCAATCATTGGATTATCAAAACTGATGGAAGCCGTCACATTCTGTGCCATATTCCAGCCGGGTAAATTCTCCATATTAACAAATATTTTGATAGATTCGCCTGGATTGATCACGCCGTCCTGATCTCCTAAGTCATCAAGATAAGTCACATTCCCGGGTTGCAGGAAGGGGAATGTTCCACTGGCATCTTTTACTGAAATGGAAGGATCTCCAAAGAGGATCATTTCATAATAAACCCAACGCATAACAGAATTTGATAAAGCATCGTTCACAAGATCAATTTTAGACTGATTCAAAGTACTGCCCATTTGCCTGATGTTACCTGCATATAAGGCATCAAAGAAGGTTCTGTCAAAAAATTGCGAAGCTCCGTCAGTTGATCCGGGCATATACCAGCCGTAACGGGTATTGCCGACAAAGGCGAATAAACCACCGGCACCGGTTACCAGGTTTTCTGCCACAGATTCACCACCAGCTGCAGGGAGATCAAAAGCTGCTGGATAGCAACCCTGTGAGTATGCAAAGCCATATTCTGTGTTGGTAAGATTGGATGTGGAAGAAGCATTGATACCAAAGACCATTGTCTCATTGGCATGTCCCATATGATTAATAATACCTAAACCGGAATTGATGGCTCCCATGACATTATAGCCACTATAGGTGCCGTCTCTTTCGTACAGTGTATTGAAATGATAAGTGTCAGGCATACGTGGGATAATTTCGTTTTTATAATCATCTCCATAAGTAAGAGGATCAGGGTTGAGTAATTCACCAAACATATAAGCTATATCGTTACTATAGGAAGTAACATCGGTATAGTAGTAAACTTTATTGAAGAAATTCTGGAATTGGGACAGGTTTTCTGCAGGAATTCTGCCGACAGCTAACTCGGGAAGCATATCAGTGTTGTCATTGGCTTCACCATATACACCATTATTATTGCCATTCCAACTGCCATCTAAACAAACATAGTACATATCACAGGGGATATTGAAATCAACATAACTTCCGACTTCACCATATGCACCACGAATGGGAATAACTTCATTATCACCACCCAGAAAAACATATTCCAAAGGTGTTGATGTGCTGGCAAAAGAATTATAGGCATCAAGAATAAAGTTCCTGATCTTAGCCTGATTATCGGAACCGGTATAATTGGTGTAAATGTAAGAGGTTGTGAAAACACCAGTAGGGATTTGATGTGAGTTCTTCCAGTTCACAAATTCAGTAAAATATGGAGCTCTTGTATCATCGGTGATGATGATCATTTTATAGGGATTATTGGGATCAACTAAGCGGCTTTGAGAATGGTAGCTGACTCTTTGATAGGAAGAGATCAGCTCAGGGTTAGCCACAAAGCCGGTGATTTCCTGGATAGTAGAGGCATTCTTGAGGAGTTTTTGTCCTATTGTTTCATATCTGGCTCTGTCTGAATGAGTTTTAACAGAAATGTCATAATTCTCATACCAGACAATTTCTTTTGTTTTGGAATTGTATTTATAAGGATAAACATTGAGGATAAGGATATCGTAGCCTTTCATAGTCTGAACACCCAAATTTTCATAATTGACCAGAGGGAAGAATTCATTACTGGTCGGATGATTGGTCAATACAGATTTGGCAGAACTGATAGGAATATTCTCATTCGCAAAATCAATCTGCTGATTCCGTAATTGATGAGAAACAGTGCCAAACTGTAAACTTACTTCATCGACAACTTCACCCTGAGGTATAAGAATTCTTACCGGAATGTAAGCCATTTTAGGATAACCAGGCTTGATCATTTTGTTCAGAGTAACAAAATTTCCATCTTTTGTTGTTGGGGAAGGAACATTTCCACTGACAATTACATTGGCAAATACCAGAATCGGCAGTAGTATTACTACGATTAGAAAGGCGATTTTCTTCATTTATCCTCCATTATTATTTATCTCTATTCTTCTCTAAAAAATCCTTTTGTCATTAAAATTCCATTTTTCAATGACTAAGCTCCAGGGAGCAATATGTATTCCAAGAAAAATAATAAAATTAAATTGACAATAGAAATCTTTTTTTCTTATCATACTCTAAAAATTAGAATGGGAATAATATGAAGAAAATTTCACCATATCTGTATATTCTGCCTGCGGCGATTCTGATCATTGTTTTCAGATTCGTTCCAATAGCCCTTTCTTTTATTGTCAGTTTTTTTGACTGGACAATCACCGGGCCTGGCAAATTCATCGGTTTATCCAACTACTTTAAACTCGTCCAAGACTACACATTCTGGCAATCAATGCTGAACACCTTTTATCTGGTCATCTTTGTTGTACCTGCCAGTATTGTATTTTCTTTGATGTTTGCCACGTTTCTAAACAATATTGAGAAATTCCGTAGTTTTTTTAGGACAATATATTTCATTCCGTTTGTCACCTCATTAGTTTCTGTTTCCATTGTCTGGAAACTGATTCTGAATCAACAGAACGGTTTAGCCAACTATATGCTGGGGTATATTGGAATAGATCCGTTGGGATGGTTATCAGAAAGCAGAGGAATTTTTACTCTTCTCGGAGAAAAAGTTGGAATAACCATTTCCAATGCTTTTGGTGGCCCCTCCTTAGCCTTATTTTCCATTATTCTGGTGACAATCTGGAAAGGTCTTGGTTATAATACAATCATTTATTTGGCAGGTTTACAGAATATCCCGCAGGTTTATTATGAAGCTGCAGATATTGACGGTGCCGGAAAAGTCAGACAATTCTTCAAACTGACTTTACCCTTAATTTCACCTACTACTTTCTATGTCCTGCTCATGACAACGATCGTAACCTTCCAGGTGTTCTCTCAAATCTATTTAATGACCGGTCCTCCGATAGGCGGACCTCTGGGTACTACCAAAGTTATCGTTTATTACCTGTATGAAAACGGCTTTGGAGAGAGTCAGGATCTCAGTTACGCCAGTGCTATAGCACTCGTTCTGTTCTTCATTATATTAAGTTTGACACTCTTGCAAAAGAGACTGGAAAAGCACGTTCATTATTGATATTTTTTAAACCGCTTGGCAACAAGCGGTTTTTTTTATTATGTATAGAAACAAAGAAACTATTAGCGATTTAAAGATTTATCCTCAGGATATTCGAGATTATATTACAGAGGATTTTCCACTATGTGAAACCTATGTCCAGAAAAAACTATGCCGGGAATATCGCGAGAAATTCCTTTCACCCTGGGTTTCACAAGAGCCTCTGAATCTGCTGCTGGTAAAAAATACTGAGGCCTTATCAGCGTTAACAACAAAGTACCTGGAAAGAAATTTGCAATATACCCGGAGTTTTGTTGATTCCCTTGAAAAAAACTTTGCCGAAATATCTTATCCCAATGCATCTCAAAATGCCTTAACAAATAAAAACACTTATTTAAGATCAATTCCTTGGGAATTACCTGTTTACAACGATTTTACAGAACCAGGTGAAGGTTATCCTTTCGATTGCAATCTCTATTCTTTACTCTTACTGAATACACCGGTTAAAATCTGGCATGTGAGTTTAGATAAGATCTGGTGTTTCTGCCAGACCAGTTATACTTATGGTTGGGTAAAAAGAGCAGATCTTTGTCCTGTCAATACGGAGGATAAAGCAAAGTGGAGAGAATACAAGTGGATCACAATTACTAAAGATTTTGCACCTTTGGCTGATACCGAAAGTAATGTTTTTGAATATTTGTGTTTAGGTTGTCATTTTCCCCTGATCGAAGAAAGAGAAAAGAACTACAAAGTTCTTATGGCCTGGTGTGATAAAATTATCATCATTGATTTGGCAAAAACAGTTAGTACCCACTTCCCTCTTTCCTTAACATCGGGAAATATGAGCAAAATAATCTCTGAGTTACAGAACCAGCCTTATGGTTGGGGCGGATTGCATCAACAGAGGGATTGCTCTTCTATGTTGATGGATTTATTTGCTGTTTTTGGGATATGGCTGCCCCGTAATGGCAATGAACAGGAAAAGTATTTAAGCAATTCTCTGGATGTATCAGATTTGAATAATGTGGAAAAAGAACAAAAAATCAAAAAAGAAGCCAAACCATTCTTAAGTATTATTCGTTTAAAAGGCCATGTCATGCTTTATATTGGAACATTTTCCGGCAGCGTTGTTATATTTCATAATATCTGGGGAATTAAAACCAGAGATAAAAAAGGTAATCCGGGAAGATTTGTTATTGGTAGATCAGTTTTTACTTCCCTTTCGCCAGGGAAAGAGTTGCCTGATTTTGATCTTGAAATGGACATCTTACAAAGAGTAAGTAAGATTTGCCATGTTTTTTGAAAAGAGTAGGTAATTGAGGAAAGTATGCGATTTTGGATTTTTGATAAAGTCCTTTACAAGTTAAGAATATTTGAAAGTTTGGAATTGGAGTAAAAATGAGAATAAAATTAATTCTTCTGTTCCTGGTTAGTTATTCCCTGGTATTTTCTCTGGGATTTTACTGGAATGACAATCCGCAAACGGAACAAATGCGTTCAGGCTTTTATGATCAAGCCCAATATCATAACAATTTAGATGAACAGCACTGGTTTGGCATTGACCGATGGGCAGTTAAATATGATTTTAATACATACTTAGCAGGTCAGGATTCCTGTTCATTCAGAGTATCAGGAGCCAGAGTCTATATTCCTGTAGGTGGCAGGCCTCTCACCGTGGAAGTAAGAACCGGTTTATCTCAACCAGATTCAATTAAAGCTACTGTAATTATTAATTCTGCAGCAACCGGCTGGAATGATATAGTATTTAGTCCCCCATTTGATACAACCAGAGCCTTCAGTGTTGTCTGGTTGGTTATAACATATGACACTTATGTCACCAATTCTCCGCAAGATTCGAGTCGCTTTATGTCAGCCTGCGTCGGAAGCGGGGAAAACAGTTATTTTTACAATCCGAATTATGAGGCCTATACGAGCATGGCTTCAACAAATTATCAATCTGAATTTCTATTTACACTCAAAGGACATTTCAAACAAATTAATAATCCCATCTATCTGGAAGAATTCAAGTATATCTTTGACCCAACCTTGGAAAGATACAGTTATTTCCCGGTTTTTAAAATAAAAAACATTTCTTCTAATCCGGTATCTAATGTATATTTAAGATATAATTTATCTACAACTGCCAACTCTTCAGTTGTTTTGGACACTGTTTTCATGATAACTTCACTGGCCCCAAACCAGGAAGTAGAATTGGATTCGCTTGCGGGAAGAGATTATATGTTTCAAATTAACAAAAACCAGTATTTGTACGAAGCTGAAGTATTCTGTGATGGGGATACAATCGATTATAATCTGAAAAAGGCCAGAGGCTTCATCAACAGGTTTGGCTATTACTACCCAATAAAGTTTGTACAGAATTTTTTGAGTTCCGGTAATGATAATTATTCAGAAAATATCTTAGAATTTGAAGAACAGATGTCCAATCCGGAATACTCTATTATCAATTATTATCCGGAAGCAGGAGATGACTTATTTACAGAAACTGCCTTATGGGAAACAGCGAAATACCGGATCTATGGTACACCTTCTGTTGTGATCAACGGTACTAATAAAATCACAGGATACACAGAGATGTTCGAGCCTGGGTTTAATGCTGCGGTTGAGTCTGCAGCGAGTAACGAAACATATTTAGATATGACGATTGAAACAAGTTCGTTGGATAGCCTTGGGATAGTCAAACACAAAGTTAAACTGTCAAATCGAGGTGTAAGAATTTTTAGTTATTTCCAAGCCAATGTTAAATTGCATGCCAAAATCATAGAGAAAAAACCTAATACAGATTTTCCCTGGTATTATATCAATTCCAGTATCACAGATACTCTGGGAATCCCTGTAACAGTAGGCTTTGCCAATACTCAGGACACCTTGGTAATTTTTAATAAGGAAGAGATAACTTCTTTGTTTCCGGATAATTTAGATAATTGCCGGTTATTGTTATATATCCAGGATCGCAGCACAAAAGCCATCTATGGGTTAATGATAATCGATTATACTGATCTGGTTCCAACAATGGATCCAACCCATATTCCTGTACCGGAATATAAAATGACCCTCGGCCCCACTCCCTTTAATGCCAGCCAAAATCTCAAGATTAATCTGGATATCAAACAAACTGTCGAAAACATTGAAATCAATATTTACAACATTAAAGGACAGAGAGTCAAACAGTTATTCTCCCCAAATCAAAACAATATCAAGCAATTCACCTGGGACGGTACAAATGAAAAGCGAATCAAAGCTCCATCTGGTGTTTATTTGATTCAAGCCAAGATTAAAACCAAAGATAATAAAACAAAAACAATCAATAAGACTTGTATAATGCTAAAATAATGCGGATAAAGAAAATATTTAACAAAGAATACTCGGAACTGACGGGTTGTATTCACGTACATACCAAGTACTCTTTTGATTGTGATGTAACCCTGAGGCACATAATCGATCTTTCCCGAAAAGAAAAAATCGATTATGTGACCATCACAGATCATGTTTCCTTAAAAGCACACGAAGATCCCGATCTGAAAGACTGTACAAATCCATTGTTTATCGTAGGTACAGAAATCCATGATCTGACCCAGAATCATCATTTACTCGTATTCAATACGGATAAAGTCATGATCAAAAAAGATGTTAACGAGTATCTGAATTACTATAAGAACTCCGGTTGCATTACCTTTGCGGCTCATCCCAATGAAAAAAGAAGAACCTGCAAGTTCAGAAAATATGAATGGCTGGAAAAGTCTTTGAATAGTTTTGACGGACTGGAAATCTGGAACTATACTTCTGATTGGTTATCCAAAGTTAATCCCAAACTGAATGGTTTATTCTGTCTTTTATTTCCGGATGTTTTCGTGAGAAAACCTCAGCGTAAGAATTTGAATTTTCTGGATGATCTCAATAATAAAGGACTCCGTAAAGCTGCTATAGGCAGTATAGATGCTCATGGTACCTGGTATAGTCTGTTAGGAATCAGATTCAGGATCTTATCTCATCGCAAACTGTTTAAAACTATCAGAACAAATGTGCTTTTACGGCATGATGAACTATTCAATAATCCTGACGAAAAAGAAACTCTCATTCTGAAAGCTTTAAAAAAAGGAAATAGTTATATTTGTAACTACAAACTTGGTATCCCATACA
>CAYQPF010000153.1:0-11779 GCA_964419225.1 uncultured Candidatus Cloacimonadota bacterium
AACAACATTTCCTGAAAAATCAGTTGTGTATCTACATGGACAGCATCAGGGTTTATGGCTGTTGAATACAACAGATGAGACAAAGAGAATAAAGAAAATAATTCAACATATCTTACGGGGGATTTGTAGCAGTAGATTATGGGTAATCATAGGATATAGTGGCGAGGATGCCGTATTTGATGAACTGTTAAAGCTCAAAACGTTTGATAATAATCTTTATTGGGTGGCGTTTAAGGACAAAGCACCTAATTCCAAAGTAATGACAAAGTTGATTAACAAAAAAAATACTGGGGGAAAACTCATCAAAGGATTTGATTCTGATACATTTATGTTAAAGCTGAATAGTATGTTGGAATTACCACAGCCAGATGTAATTGACAAGCCATTTACCTGTTTAAATAAAATGTTGAGTAATATCGTTGATATTGCAGATACTGAAACCAATAAGCTGTTTAATTTAAGACTAGAAATAGCTAGAAATCAGGTAGGAAGAGCAATAAATCAATATGAGAAGGATGAAATTCAAGATACTACACCTGAAACTAATAATAAACTCGAAATAATAACTAGAGAGTTGATTAACCTCGGCATTAATGGAAATTTTGAAAAGAATGAAATTACAATTACCAATCTGATTAAAGAAGCAGTACAGTATAACGATAAAAATCTTAAGGAAATAATTGGTGAATTATATTCTTCTTGGGGAAGTGAATTATCGCAAAAAGCAGTTGAAGAAAACAATATCAAGTTATTCTCAAAAAGCATGGAAAAATTTCAAAAAGCAGAAAACTGTGATATATCTAATAAATGGCTATATAGGAGATGGGGACTTGCCCTTTCTGCTTTCGCAGAAAAAAATGATGACATAATATTATATAAAGAGAGCCTATCTAAATTTTCTAAAGTGTTTGAAGTTGATCCTAATGATGAAATTGGACTTCTTACTTATGGCATCGTTCTTTCTCATATAGCAAAGCTTGAAAAGAATTCGGATCTATTTAGGGAAAGCTTTATCAAATTTGCCAAAACACTGGATATTAAGCCTGATTCAGTTTTAGCAAATAGTGAATGGGGTAATGCACTTTCAGGATTAGCTAATTTAGAAAAAGATGTGAACAAATTCAAAGAGAGTTTTACTAAATATGCTAAAGCAATAGAAATTGATCCCCAATATGTTAATGCTTATAATGGATGGGGTAGTGCACTTACTAATTTAGCTGAACTGGAAAAGGATGTGAATCTATTCAAGGAGAGTTTTACCAAATATGCCAAAGCAGTAGAAATTGATCCTAAATATGTCTACGGATACAATAATTGGGGGTTAAGTCTTTCAAGTGCAGCCAAACAGGAAAAGAATGTAGTATTATTTAAAGAGAGTTTTGTCAAATTTGCCAAGGTAGTAGAACTTGATCCTGAAAATGTTGATGTTTACAATAATTGGGGTTTCGCTCTTTTAAACTTAGCACATCTAGAACCATCTGAGGAATTATGGGTGGAGTGCGAAAGAATCATTACTAAGGATGTTGAACTTGGAGGAAAATACTATAATCTCTCCTGCTATTATGCTCTGAGGAACAGAAAACAGGATGCTTTGAAATATCTGGAAATGAGTTTGGAGCAGAAGCAGATTACAGTTGAACATGTGAAGGAAGATGAGGATTGGAAAGCATATTGGGAAGATACGGAATTTCTGGATATAATTAATAAGTATGGAAATAACTTTATAAAAGGGAATGCTGAACAAAGCGATGCTATTTATGATGTGGCATTAAGTTTTGCTGGGGAAGACCGAGAATATGTTGAAAAAGTTGCTAATGAATTAAGACGAATGGAAATTAGAGTATTCTATGATGATTTTGACACAACCGAATTATGGGGTAAAAATTTATTTACACATCTTGATACAATATATAGGGAAAAGTCAAAATTCTGTGTTATGTTCATTTCCGAGTACTATAAAAAGAAGAGATGGACTAACCATGAAAGAGAAAGTGCTCAAGCGAGAGCTTTTGAAGAAAATCGAGAATATATTCTACCTGTTAAAATTGATGATACTGAAATTCCAGGTATTCTGAGTACAATAGGTTATATTAATGTAAAAAAATATACACCAATTGCTTTAGCTAAAATTATAGTCGAGAAAACAAAAAAGACTATTACCTAAAATAAAATTCCATGAATTATTGGGAGGTTTTACATGTGCTTTGAAGATATTAAAACTGCAGTAGAATTGTTTGTATTGGCACCAAATGTTATTAAAACATTTGGGAACGGAATAAATATTATTAGAAAAATTCTTAGTAAAGGAAATAGAACTTGGCAAGAAGAAAGTATTGTTCTTACTATTGAGAAATATAACCTGAAATACGGAGCAATTGAGATAGCCGATAATGTTTGGCTAAATCAACGAATTCTCTACGAGATTCTTCAAGAATGTTCAAAGCAAGATGATGGTTATATTCAAGAAATGTGGGCAGGACTTTTAGCATCTTCAGTTAGTATTGAGGGAAAAGATGATTCTGCTCTAATTTATGTGAAATTACTTGAAAATATTACTTCTGTTGAATGTAGAATATGTAATTATATTTGTATGAAATACATAGAAAATGAAAACTATCGTCTTTCTGATCAAGAAATGTTTAAAATATGTGAAACTGAAAATTACGACAAAATATCATTAATGATTTCGCATTTAAGATCTCTTGAGATTTTGCATAGTAGCATTTTTGGTTCTTTTCAAGAAGTAATGAACAGCTTTATAGAAAAAAAAGAAATTAATTTACTTCCTACAAATATTGGTTTCGAATTATTTGCACGTGCTAATGGTTTCAAATCAATAGAAGAATATAAAAAAGTCAATTGTTTAGGTCATTAATACAATATTATGGATTGTAATCAATTTAATTATGTAGTTACTTTATATAGGAGGAGGTCATGATGCATAAACGACTAACTCAAAATATTTCCCCTTCAAGGGTTTTAGAGGTTTTATGAAAATAGCAATTATTGGAGGGAACTCATTAGTAAACAATGAGTTGGCTCAGCGATATTTATTATCTTCTTTTATTGGAGAATATTACTCAGAAGAAAAAATCATTCATTACTTTAGGAAAAAGGATTTAACAAGGGGATTAGAAACCTTTGCTAATGGACTTCAAATTACAACAATATTTAATAAAAATTTTGATAATGTATTTATTAAAAGCAATTTTGAAAAAATTGTGGAAGAATATGATGGAGTGTACGTATTTTGTGATAAAATAAGTAGAAAGAATTTAAAAACTTTAAAATGTTACGAGAAAGAAATTAACTTGAGAAATTTGGAATATTCCGAAATTGGACGCAACAGAAGTAAAATATATTTCCGTAAGGTGGGGTATCAGAGCAGAATTAGATGTATGCTTAATATAGGAATAGACCGATCTAGAAACTTGTTTGGATCCTCTATGAGAACAATAGGCAAGAATATAAATTATGTAATAAATAGCATCTTTAATATGAACAGGATTATGCTATTTATTGGAATAACCACCTATTTTCTTTTATTCCCTTTACTTTTTGAATTTCCTCTGAATTTTCTATCTTTTAATAATATTGACTTAAAGTTGTTTTCAATTCCATTAGGTGTTGTTTTTTCTATTATTGGTGTTCTTTTGGCATTAATTGCTTTCATGGCTTCAAATATGGCAATAAAACATCATGTTCTCTTTGAAGTTTACATGAAAAAAACTGGCTTGAATTTTATTATTATATTCTTGATGAATTTAATAGTAGTGTCCTTAGTAATTCCAATTATTGAGGCAAAAAGTTTTATTTCCAATTCTTCATTTGCTTTTTATCTTAGTGACTTAAAAATATTTTTATTCTGGCAGTTTATTGCTATTATTATTTTAGTTGTTTCAATGATGTTGAGAATAATCAAATGTATGGATTATGATAGTCTATTACATGCCATTTCGGAAAATGTTATTAAAGAATCAAAAAAGATGATTAATGCAGAAAATTTTACAAGTAGAGTTTTCTCAAAATACTTTTATAGTTTACGTGATATAGTTTTGGAAAGCATTAGACAAAAGAATTTGTCAGTTTTTGAGGTCTCTTCAAAATTCTATGCTGAATGTGTAACTTCTATTATTGAGTATATTAATACAGAAAGTAAAAATCAACTAGCCCATAGTTATTTATCTGACCATATAGGAGCCACAAAAGCAATTACGGAACAAATACTATATGAAAAGAATACTAGGTTTATTGATTTATTTGAACTATTCTTTTTGACCCATATCGACCGTGTGTGTTTTACAAATAGAGATGTTGGGACTCTTAATCTTCTATTCCTTAATAAAGTTTCATTATTGAAGTACGATATTTATGGTAAGTATAGTAGTAAGAATGTTCCAGATAATATATTTGAACATATGATTTTCTGTTTTCTTTGGGGAATTGTTGATGCAATTTATTCAATTAAAAAAAGTGATTTAAAAATTGTAGTAGTAAACTTAAATTACTATCTCAACCTAAGTTTAAACATTATCAATTTTAACAGCGAAAATTCAATTATGAAAGTAGTAAAATTCTTTAAGCACATAAAAGAATATTATGCAGGAAAGATTTATAATCCAGAAGAAAAAATTAACCCTATCATTACAGATCAACTTAATTTTGTTGGAATTTCAATATTATTGTATTGTTATTATAAATATGAAACAAGAGGTTTAAATAATGAGAATTTTTTAAACAGTCTGCATGAAAATTTTTGTAAGGGATTAAGTACAGAAGACATTGTAAAAGTAATTGACTATTTAATAAATAAATATGATCCTTCTGTAATAACCAGTTATGTAAATGATATAAAAATTATGGATTGGGCATTGATAGGAGTATGTTATTTAATTCAAAAAAATGTAGAATTACAAGATGGAGTTTTCAAAATAGTCAGTAAGGATTTAATATTATTAGAATTATTTAGAAACTGCTTTCAAAAAAATGATAGGGTTGCTACTTTGCTTGGTACTACTATAAGTGATCTTAATAGTAAGTCAAAAAAATGTAGGAAAAATGTAGAAGAACTGTTATCTAAAAAACAAACATTTCAAGCATATGAACATGAAGAATAGGAGAAGTGAATCAAAAAGAAATAATGTTTCGATACTTATCTTAAAAAATGATCATTGGTTATGCTAAAGTATCCACTTCAGATAGAAATCAGATTCTTCAACTTAGACCAATTTGGTTGAATTCTTATTTATTTCGGAAAAGAAGTAAATTACAGAAGAGCATGTAAAAGAAGATGAGGATTGGAAGGCATATTGGGAAGACGCAGAATTTCTGGAAGTGATGTGAAAGGTTTAAAGATAATTATTAATGGGGGAAGGAGAGTGATAATAATGAAGTTAAGTATGCTAATGATGGTAATGGAGAGAGGAATCCCTTTGAACCACTTCAAACCAACTCCCATGGAATTCCTGTTGGAAAGTGTACAAAATAGACAGATTAAGTAGGCAGTTGAAATTGGTAGAAGTATAGGAAAAAAGCTTTTAGGAACACATACTAACAAAGACTATCACTGACTGACAAGGACAAGAAAAAGATCTGAAGATAAAATATTGCCGGTAGTAATTTAGAAAAAATATTTCACAAACTTGACAGGAAAAATGAGTCCAGCTATTCCTTAGATTATAACCAAGCAAATGGTTAGACCTCCTTCCCTTTTTTATCCTTGACATATTATTTGTTCATTTCTATAAATACCACAATGATGTTTAATTTTGGAGAGATAATATGGTTGAGCAAGAAAAACAGAAAATTAATATTTTTATTTCCTATTCTCACAAAGATAAGGTCTATTTTAATATTTTTGCTGAAAGGTTAAAAGATGCCGTTAAAAACCCAGAACAATTTATCTGGAATTTCTGGTGTGATAAAGAAATAAATATTGGCTCAGACTGGGAAAAAGATATTCTGGAAAATATAGAGAAATCAGATGTGGCGATTCTCTTGGTGAGTAACGGTTTTTTTGCTTCTGGTTTTATAAAGGATAAAGAATTTAACCGATTTCTAGAACAGGAAAGCCAAGATCAAACGCTTATTCTGCCTGTATTACTTGGGCCCTGCAATATTAATAGCTGGACTGAGCTGACAAAGAAACAATTCTTTATGCCTGACGGTGATAAATATAATCAAGCGACTAAACAGGATTTCACTTTTTCAGATTTAGTCAATTTTCGCGGTACCGATGGTAAACAAATACCTAATCCCAATATTAATAGATACATAAATGACTTTGCAGAAAAAGCCGAACAGTCCTTTAAGAAAATGATTACTAGCAAAGAAAATAATGAACTGATTTTATCCAGAGATGATTTTAAATTACAAATTGAACATGAATTACAACACTTATCACCGAAGCAAAGGGTAATCTTTGCCTGGCATTGTGCGGTGTTGGCATTACCGGTTTTGGGGAATGAAGGAAATTTTGATTTCTGGAAGCCAGAAGATCGACAAAAGCATTTAGGTTCTGTTTTACGTGCATTGGATATTGCTTCCTCATCTCTAGCTTCTTCTACGGCTGTTGCCTATGCCTCTGCTGCTGGCACAGCAGCAGCCTCTTATATTGCTGCTGCCTACGTTGCCTACGCCTCAGCTTCCGCCGCTTCCTTTGGTTGTACCCCTGATACCTCCTCCGACACTTTCTCCGATGCCTGCTCTGCCATACAAGAATTGGGTAAGACGATAAAGATAAAAAAGGTTATTCAATTAGTTATTAAAGATATTCTCAAATCAATAAAAAATAATACTGAATTAGAGCAAATTAATTTCCTTGAATTATATGATGTAGTTTGGGTTAATTTCCAAAAAGCTTTAGTTAATGAAGGTTGTAGTTATTGGGCAGATTTGTATCAATCACTTTTTGAAAACAACTTCCAGATTGATGAGGCTGAACTGGAAAAAAGAATGAATGTCCCACCTGAAATCAGAGAACAGGGAGCATCTGCAGTTGGCAAATATTTATACGAACTCGCTAAAGGAGCAGAGACTCTAAATGAAACCAGAATCATCATGTTAGGAGATAAGGGCTCAGGGAAAACATCAATTTCGAGAAGGTTGTGTAATCCTCTTGCTAAAATGCCGGAGCTATCAGAAAGTACACCAGGAGTGGATACGCTACTCTGGGAAACTGAGGACAAGATTAACGTCCATATTTGGGACTTTGCCGGACACATAATAACCCATTCCGTACATAAATTCTTTTTATCGGAACGCTGCTTATATATTATGGTACTTGACGGTCGCTTGGAAAATAGGAACATTATTGAGTACTGGCTGAATTTTATGATTAGTTATGGGGGAGATTCCAAAGCCATTATTCTGATTAATAAAAAAGATGAACACCACGTGGAAATCCAAGAATACACTCTCAGAGAAAAATATAATATTGCCGGAGTATTTAACTTTTCAGTGAAAGATGATTCAAAGGAATTGGAAATCTTCAGAAAATATGTATCTGATTATATTAAAGATAATCCAACCTGGAACAGGCAATTAATTCCAAAGCAGTATTATCAGGTTAAAGAAGAATTGGAGAAATTATTCTTCAAATGTGAAACTGGGACTCAGAAGGAAACTATTGAGAGAAAAGAATTTGTGAAATTAGCCAGGAAATATAAAGAAAAGAGCCCAGAAGAATTATTGTCTCATTTAAATTGTTTAGGAATAGTATTGTGGTATCCGACACTGAAAAAGTATCATACTTTAGTACTGAATCCTGAATGGATAAGTCAGGGGATTTACAAAATTATCAATTGGCTTAATAATAAGAGAATATGCTATATCAACTTAGAGAACTTCTCAGAGGTTTTCAAAGAAGACATAATACGATATCCAGAGGATAAACATGAGTTTCTGTATGATCTGATGAAACATTATGAACTTGCTTTTGAGTACTTTGATCAAGAGAATCATTGTTTAATTGTACCACATTTACTAAAAAAAGACAGACCGAAAGAACTGCTTGCCTTTCCTATAGAGGAAAGTTTGATGTTAAGATACAAATCAGAAATGGATTTACCTCCTGATACCATATCCAGATTCATCGTCCGACATAACCTGGAAATTATTGATATTAATAATACAGTCTGGCGTTATGGAGTAGTTTTAAAGGATGGTGAAGGTAGTTTTGCTTTGGTAAGAGAAGATGACAGAATAATTTCTGTGACAGTTAAAGGAACTAATAAACAAGAATTTATTGCCGAACTTAGAGATACCCTGGAAGAGATATTTAAAAGCTATAAAGTCAAAAAACCGGACTTACAGTATAAAATAGAGGAGTTTGGCAGATTGCCGGAACAGGAGAGTGTTTGGTTATCAGAAAGTAAAGTATTGAATCATATTTTGCAGGGAATCCCATATTTTATTGACATTCTGGGTAAATATAAAAATCTAGAGGATGTTGCTGAAGCATACAAAATCAAAAAAGAAGATCTCGGATTTAGTCAGAAATCCACATTAGAAAACTTGGATGTTTTGAGTATTGAAGATGGTACCTATATTGTAGTTAAAGCCGTTATTGATAATTATTCGAATAGGATGGAAATCAGTCGTGGGGAAACGATAAAAATTAAATTACGTAAATTGTTAGCTAAACATTGTATGGAGTTTAAACATTTTGAAGTAATAGGTGATTATTCTTTCTCCATAATTAATACAGAGGTGAATGAAACAGTAAAAGCTTTGGTTCGGCTTGCTGAGGATTTACATGATGAACATCCGGCACATCCATTATTGAGAATAGCAGTTGATTTTGGAAAAATTACCACAAATGATAAGTCACTTTTGAGAAGTGCTGTCAGAATTGAACCAAAAGTAAAACCCGGTGAGGTGTGGATTACGGAAAAGGTTAAACCTTTGCTAAATCAAAGAAATCAAAATGTTTTAATTGAAGTGGGTGATGTACAAATAAATAAACCTGATGAGCCTTTTGAACGGGTGCATATGTATAGATTTCCGGGATGAGCAATAGCAAGGATAGAGTAGGCAGGATTGAGGACGATATAGTTGTTAGTTGTTAATTGTTAGTTGTAAGTGGTGGAAGAAGGAGAGGAGATGTATTTCCGGGAGATGGACAAAATGGACTGTATTGACTTAATGGACTATATTGACTTTAATAGGTGACAGGCGGCAGTGGGAGGGGACTTTAGGCAAGGACGTAGGGTTGAGGAGAAGAGACTTACAAGGACTGACACTGACTATTCTCACACTGACGAACACGGACAAGGGGTGATCAGTGGGCACTACCCGCTTAAATCTATATCCTAGGACAGGGCAACTAAATGATTGAATGTGCAGTATGGAGAATTTTCCTACTTCTCCTGTAGCTCTATTATTTGTTTAATCAGCAGATCAAAATCAGTATAGGGATTGAGGTCATAAATACTTGAGTTTATAGGAGCAGAGTTGTTTTGATGAGTTCTGATTCTTTCTGCATGTGTAATAGCAGAATCGAGAAGATGTTTTGTCTTTAAATAAACATCATCTGAACCCTTGGTATAATCAAGATATTTCTTATGTTTCAGGTAACTGATAATATCATCACTTTTGGGAAAAGCTTTGGTGGTGTATTCGAAGTGGAGTAGTATCCAAGTTTCAAAAGATATGGAAGAAAAGGCAATACGAACATTCTTTTTTTGTGCCAAAGAAAATGTTTCAGCATGTTTTTCATACCCGTCTTTATCATAAACCACCCAGGCATGATCATCAGGAATGCCATCATTCTTTCTTTCTTGAATTACTCTTTCAACCAGTTCTTTACCTGTGTTTTTTTGAGTATCAACAAGAATTATCTCAACTTTATTACCTCGAAAACGACAATCTTTAACAAATTTATCCAGGTAGGCATGCTCGGATTTATCCTTAGCTCCTTCGCAGACAATGAACATTTTTAGTTCTACTTTTCTGGAACCTGGCTTAGGTTTAATCTTTGGCATGAGATATCTCCATAAAATCATTCAAACTTGTGGTTGGAATAGCTTTAAACCTGCCTTCTAAATATTGTTTTCCGTATTTTGCATTATCTCGGACTGCATTTTTATCAAATTCATTTAAGGAGTATAGCTCTGTCACCCCATATTTATTTCTGTCTGTGAACCAGATTTGTTCTCTTTTTAGTAATTTCGAGTCTAAAACACAAGTATCATGAGTTGCAACCAATAATTGAGCTTTGTGGACATTAGTTTCAGGATTTATAAATAATTCTACCAGAAATTTACCCAATAAAGGATGTAAGCCACTATTAAATTCATCCATGATTAAAATGGTTCCTTTATTCAAAGCGGTTACAATATAGCTTGCCATATCATACATTTTAACAGTACCTGTGGATTCATCAGTGTCCAAATCAAAGAAATCAACCTCATCGGTGGATAATCCATTATTGAAGACCTTATGACCGAAAAAAGGTTTGAATTTTAGAGTATCCTGTAACTTTTCCCGGATATCAGCAGAGAAACCATTAAGACTTTCTATAGATTGATTGTTCTCAACAAGTTTAATTTCATTAATACTTAAATCAGCGAACTTCAAAATGTTATAAACAGATTTTCTGAATTCATCACTTCCTGTGCGTAACAATATGGTTGTAAGATGAATGATGTCCTGTGATGAATCCAGCGTTACATATATGCTGATGAGATCGCGAAAGAATCTATAGATAGGTTTTAAGAAATCATTGCTGGAATTTGCAGAGACAGATAATAGTAACCTGTTTTGTAATAATGATGATTCGACTGACTTCTTCTCTCCTGTGAAGGCAGAACCATACATTATTTTCTCGCCATCCAGTCTGTGATAAATAGTTTTCTTGGGACCATTAGGATAAAATATTAATTTTTCTTCTAAGACCTTGAATTTGTTAAAACTTATTAAGTAATTGTATCTGACATTATCTACAACAAATTCCATTTCGAAGTAAACAGGTTTATCCAGATTTGCTTTGTCCAGTCTAAAGGGCTTATAAGCTGGTATGGATCCATCTAAGTCGAGTTTGTGTGAAGATAAGATATAATCAACAAAATCTTTCATCGCTTTTATGATATTGGATTTTCCTGAGGCATTAGGCCCATAAATCGCACAAAAAGGAAAAATACGATATTTATCATTTTCAATTGGAATTGTATGACTTCTGGAATCTTCATTATTCTCTTTGGAATTGGAGACAAAACTCAAAGTAATCTCATCTTTCATTGATAAATAATTCTTCACAGTAAAATCTATAATCATAATCAATCTCCTTTAAGAAGAAATTCTGTAAAAAATATACAGAAACAAGGTCTATAGAAACTGATAGCATTCTTTATGTCAAGGTGTTTCTATTTTTATTTCAATTTAAAAAGATGGATTGTACATTTTCTTATGAGCATCTATGTGCAATAATCTTTTGTCCCTGAAGGGACAGAGAATGTGTGTGATTCGACTGGCAGTTGAAACTGCCAGCTAAATTCTGATGTCCTTCGGACAGGGAGAGGATTACGTTTTTTGCATCGATAAACAGGATTTGCAGGATTGATTGAGGACTATGCAGGGGAACACTGACTTACACGGACTTTCACTGACTTACACGGACAAGAGAAAAGTAGGCAGACGGCAGTGGGCAGTAGGCAGTGGGGAAACGGACGGGGTCAGACGAGTCAAAAGGATGAGAAATTAGAGATTTTTGCAATTATTTTCACATTTTTAAAAATATTTTCGCTTCAGTGACGTCAAAAGTCATTTTTGTCGGCTTATC
>CAYQPF010000154.1:0-11645 GCA_964419225.1 uncultured Candidatus Cloacimonadota bacterium
TTCTCCACCATTTTAGTAATTTCACATCGTTTCCATTAAATATAATCATATTTAAAAAATACAGGCGAAAAACCTGTGATATCTATATCATCCCATGCAACCAAACCACTCTTCACCTGATAAGGTACATTGAAATTGACCATAAAACGGTAATCTTCTGTTTCATCTGCAGGAGGAGTAGCAGTACTTACATCAGCATATTGTAAATCCCCGGCAATTTCTACCTGAAAAGCATATTCTCCGCCATCTACAGCCTGAACCAAATCCAGATATGTATTGGGAACTTCAGGATTATTGCCGATAAGAGTCGCTACTCTGACATAGTAATGTCTGGCTTCACCAACAATAAATTCCACATTCCCGGCATTATCTGTATAACCCAGATTATCAAATCTGATCGTACCGGCATCATCCATACCCAGGACAACTCTCGCCCCATCTATTGCCGTTTGCGTGCTGTCACTGACATGAATAATGATAGAGGCTGTCCCTTCTGAATATCTTTCTGTTACAGGTGTCAGATAACCGTCACTTCTGATTTCAAAAACAGAACCAAACACTTTTCCCCAACCATTTTCATATACTAACGGATGATTATAATCATTATTTACAGGTTCCCATTGAATCCATTCATTCTCCCAAAACTCGTTCCAGGTATGATCTGTTGACGCAGAAAGAATACTTGTACAAGGGATCAAAGCTGTTCTGGCAGCTGCTGCAGTAAAATCAGCATATTCTCCGCATCTTCCGAAATGTTTCTTGTAGATTCTTAAAGGTTGATGTGGTCTCTCTGCGTTAGAGGTAAAACTCATCACTTGATTGATCCATCCCATTATGGCATGAATTGCATCATCAGTGGCGGTTCTTCTGTCCCAAACAACCTGGCAACTGTCCAAAGCATCTGACAATACAGGTTCACCTGCATCTCCCTCTTCATAGAGGAATTGACGCCAGAACTTGCCAACAGGAGGATCTACGATATTATTGGCATGAGAAACATTACTTTCAACCAAGGACGGATCTACATAACCAGGGATTTCATCTGTTATCTTGGGATGTACAATATACCAATAATAGATATCTCTGGGTACTTCGAATTCTTCCATTGCACCGGCAGTGTTAATTCTTTTATATTTAGTTGTAGAATAATAGTTGGGATCTGTTGTTGAAGTTCCATAATTCATGATCTGTACATAATTCAAGTCCGTATCTATAGAATAAATGAAATTAGCATTATCAATGAACAGCTGTGGATTGGCATATTCGGACTCTAAATATACTTTGGAAGAATGGGCAACTGCAAAAGCGATCTCGTCAATATACGGATCCTGTGCCTGATTGACTAAATTAGCCCAGATTATCTGAAAATCAGGTTCCAATGACTCCAAAACATTCTTCAAATCAGCTTTCATCCAGTTAGGTACTTTTTGGATGGCTTGCTCTGCTTCTGCGCAAAGAGTCGGCAAATTATGAAATGAGGTGACTGAGTTTGTACCAGGAGTAAAATAAAATCCCATATACTCCAAAGGTCGAATCAATCTTGCAAATTTTAAAGAATCAACAGAGATCCATTGATTTCTATCAACTTCAACTGATGCATTTTCAGTTACACTAATTGGTCTGCTGATGGGTTGTGCACTTCCCACAACCTGAGTTCCGACCGGATACTCCTTCTGAGTTGTTCCTCTCTGATCTGCCATTAAGGCAAGACTCAGCAGCACCAACATAAGAATTAATACACTTTTCTTCATAAAGCACTCCTATTTTTTTATTATTGTTTGTAATTGTAATTGGATTTTCCCTTTTAACTCTCCCTTAATATATTGGACCAAAGATTCCCTCTGTACTTCTTCAGTTTCATTAAAAACTATTCCTTCTGAAATGACAGAAAAACCATCCCCCCCGTCTGCCAGATAGGAATTAGTAGCAAAGCGATACATGTGAGAAGGATCTAATTCTATGCCGGAAATTGTTACTTTTGTTACATTATTATCCTTATCTAAATATATCTGAACTTCTTTACTGAATTGCAGGTACCCACCTGTTCCAATCTTTTTCTTCATACAATATTCAATGAACTGTTTGATTTTTGCACCTTCCAAGTCCATTACTACAATACTGTTCGGAAAGGGCAGAATGTTATAAATGTCACTCAGTTTAATTTGCCCTGCAGGTAAATCAGCTCTGATACCGCCTCCATTTGTCATAGCAAAATCAAGCTCATCATACCTGGAATACCACATTAAAGCATTTGCAACCAATTGAGCAAGTTCACAATCACCCTTACGCACCAGAGACATTTCATATCTCTTGTCTGATGTACCAATCACTTCCCCCATCAACTTATCGATCTGTGTTTTGTAGGGAGTCAACAGAGCTAACAATCCTTTATCTTCAGGAATTTTCTCTGCATAATATTTGCCTTTTTCATTGGCATTAATCGGAATACACTCCCACTTTTGGAACTTCGTTTTACCATTATTTACACTGAGTTCCAATTTTCCTAAATACATTCCCCAACATAAAGCCTGCACTACAGGAATACTGTCACCATCAGCCTGATGCATCCAAATCGGTGCCTTTAAATAGGTATGAGAATGCCCGTCAATTACCGCATCAATTTCAGGTACTTCTTTAGCGACTCTTAAAGATCCATATGTAAGTGTGTCTCCTCCATCGTATATTCCCAGATGAGTCAAAGCAATTATCAAATCCGTTTTATCTTTGATTAAAGCAACACATTCTTTCGCAGCTTTCACTTCATCCTGGAAAATTAACTGTTCTGCTGTATTCTTAGGAGCAGAATATTTGGCAGAATTTGTCGTCAAACCAATAATACCTACTCTCAAACCGTTGGGCATTGTTTTTATAATGTAGGGTAATCCCATTGGTTTGTTATTTACATTTGAAATATTGGCACAAAGAATGGGAAATTGCAGCATCATTTTTTGTTTATCAAGCCTGTCTAAACTATGGTAGAATTCATGATTACCCAGAGTCATGGCATCATAACCAATAAGATTATACCCTTTGATGTCCGGTTCTGCTTCGAAATTATCAGATTCAACCAATCCGTCATTGATATCTCCGGCATCTAAAACGAGCACGTTGGGGTTATCTTTTCTGATTTGATCGATCAAAATCTTTCTTGCAGGTAATCCACCACCAGGCAAATCTGTGCAGGGATAAGCCAAAGGCCGTCCATGATGATCGTTAGTATGCAGAATAATTAGAGAATTGTTACCAAATAATCCGACAATTATGAATAAAGAAAAAAACAGCAAAATTAGCTTCTTAATCATAGTTCCCCCTTTGAATAATTATAATTGTATTTTGCTGTATGAGCGTCAAGCTGAAAATTTACTTCTTTTATTAATTTTAATTGCCCAAAAAACAGGTTGCAACTATTTTAGTTCTTAGATAATTTGAAACAAGTAAAGGCTGATAGAATTCTGTCCTTTACGCAGCAATTTGCTGCACTTATTGTGAGCAAAAACAAAATAGGCATAGGAGTTTATGGCAGAAGATTCCGAAAAGACCGAAGCCCCGACCTCGAAAAGGTTGGGTGAGGCGAGAAACAAGGGCGATGTTGCCCGTAGTCACGAAGTGGATACGGCATTTTTTCTCTTGTGTGTATTCCTGCTATTCAATGTAGCCGGCGGATTTCTGATGGACCAGATGAAACTTGTTGTATCGGGTGGATTTAAACACATTAATTATGATCTTACAGTTCTTAGCACCCAAACCTTGTTTATGGAATACCTTGTCCGCTTTTTCTATATATTTGGCCCAATTGCTCTGGTAATGCTCTTTATTTCTTTTTTTTCCTCGTATATTCAGGTAGGCTGGATCTTTACCACTGAAGAACTGAAGATGAACTGGAATGCCCTGTTTAATCCCAAGGGGTTTCTCAATCTTGTTTCCATAGAATCATTCAAAAATCTGGCGAAAGGACTAGTCAAATTAAGTGTCGTCAGTTTTATAATTTATCTGACAATCAAAAAGGATTTATCTAATTTTATGGGATTGGTGGATCTAAGTGTTTTACAAATATTTGAATTTACGGGCAGGATTATTTTAAAGATTATCAGCAATATCCTCTACATCTACATTTTGATAGCTTTGGGTGATTTTTTCTGGACTAAATACCTGTATATAAAAAAGCTTAAAATGTCCAAAACAGAAGTCAAGGATGAATTTCGCCAAATGGAAGGTGATCCACTTGTTAAACACAAGATCCGTTCTCTGATGATGGAAGAGTCAGCAAAACGAATGATGAAAAAAGTTCCCCTCGCTGATGTTGTGATCACCAATCCTGTTCATTTAGCGATTGCTATTCAGTATAAACAGGAAGAACAGGATGCTCCTATCGTCCTCGCCAAAGGAAAAGATCTGGTAGCAGAAAAAATTAAAGAAATTGCACGCGAACATAATATTCCCATCATCGAAGATAAACCTCTCGCCAGACTCCTCTACCAAAAGTGTGAAATAGGAGAGGAAATCGCCGTAGAATTGTATGGTGCTGTTGCTGAAATTCTTGCTTATATTTTTAAAAATAAAAAATAGATTGATTTTTATTCATAAGATATTATTTTTTGTTTTTAGTTAGGATGATCTTTGCCGATAATAATATCGGATAAGAAGGAGATTTAATGCCAAGACAGGAGAATGTTCTTTTAAAAGAAATCGGAATGAGAAGCGATATGTTTATCGGTATCGGTATTATTGTCATTCTCATTATTCTACTTGTTCCACTTCCGCTCTTCCTCATAGATTTCTTTATTGTTATCTCGTTTATGTTAGGTTTTATTATCCTCCTGGCTCCACTTTATCTTTTAAAACCTATAGAATTCTCTGTTTATCCTGGATTACTCCTCATTGTCACCCTTTTCCGGCTTGCCCTGAATGTGGCCACAGCCCGTGTTATCCTCTCCAAAGGAGAAGCGGGGCATATTATCGAAACCTTCGGTACTTTTATGATCCGGGGTAATTATGTTGTCGGTATTATTATCTTCATTATCCTCTTTATCATCAACTTTATGGTCGTGATCAAAGGTTCCGGCCGTGTGGCCGAAGTTGCCGCCAGATTCACTTTGGATGCTATGCCTGGTAAACAGATGTCTATCGACGCCGATTTAAACAATGGGGTTATTACTGATGCAGAAGCCAGAATCAGACGTGATGAAATCAGAAGAGAAGCCGACTTCTACGGTTCTATGGACGGTGCATCCAAATTCGTCAGCGGTGACGCGATGGCCGGGATCCTTATTCTTTTCATCAATATTATCGGTGGAATCCTGATCGGTGTTCTCCAAATGAAAATGCCTATCGCTGAAGCTGCCAACAGATTCACCATCTTAACTATCGGTGACGGTCTCGTCGCTCAGATTCCCGGTCTGCTCATTTCTGTTTCTGCAGGTCTTATTGTTACCCGTGCAGGTACTTCGTCCAACCTGGGTACTGAAGTCGTCACACAGCTTTTCAAAGAACCAAAGATCCTCTATGTTGTAGCTGTTATTCTTGTTCTGTTCGGTTTTATCCCCGGAATGCCCTGGTATATTTTTATGCCGGCAGGTGCTGCTCTCGCCTACTTCGGTTTGGTTATTAAGCAATCTCCGTTTGTAGATATTTTGACGGATCATGAAAAACAACTCGCCGAAAAAGAAAATGAGGCAATACATACTCCTACCGCAGAAGAATCAACAAAAGAGGTTACCGCTTATCTGCAGGTTGATCCTCTGGAATTGGAAATCGGTTATAGTCTTATCAGTCTGGTTGACGAAAACCAGAAAGGTGATCTACTGGACAGAATCTCCAGTCTGCGTAAACAAATAGCTCTCGATGTCGGAATTCTTGTCCCCCCTATCAGAGTCAGAGATAATATTTCACTCGTACCTAATCAGTATGTGATTAAGATCAGAGGTGAAGAAATAGCCTCCAGTGAATGCCTGATCAACCACTATCTTGCACTTGATCCCGGTACTGTCGAAAAACCTATCAAAGGTATGGCAACTAAGGAACCTGCTTTCGGCTTACCAGCTATCTGGATCGGAGAAGATAAAAGAGAAATGGCAGAAATGCATGGCTATACTGTTATTGAACCTGCTGCGATGATCGCGACACATCTCTCCGAAATCATCAAGAACAATGCAGACATGATCATTACCCGCCAGGATATCCAAAAACTCCTCGATAATGTCAAAAAAGAAAACGATGCTGTCGTCAGTGAATTGGTGCCACATCTCCTGTCTGTGGGGAATGTGGAAAAAATCATTAAAAACCTTCTGCACGAAAATATTCCTATCAGAGATATGGTCACCATTCTGGAAACTCTCGCCGATTATGCACCAGCCACCAGAGATATTGAAACTCTCACCGAATACACACGCTTTGCCCTGGCCAGAACTATCGCCAAAAAATTCGTCTCCGCTGATGGTGTAGTTTACGGGATCACCCTCTCAACTAAACTCGAACAACTTATTACAGACATAGTCTCCCAAATCCGGCAAAAGAACTTCGCTGCTTCTATTCCCCCGGAAATTGTCGGCTCTATATATACTGATCTCCAGCAGGCTGTTGCAGAAATGCATAAACAGGGTCTCCAAGCTGTTGTCATCATCTCCCCTACTATCAGAGCTTATTTTAAACGCCTGATCGAGCCATCTTTGCCCAATCTCCCGGTTATCTCCTACAACGAGATCCCTACCCACATCCCTATCCAATCGCATCTGTCGATAGATTTCTAGGATTAGGTGTCAGGTGCCAGTAATTAGGTGTCAGTAGGAGAGAAATGGAATTGCACAACTCCTAGTATAACAAATAGATCCAGACAATCTAAGTCAATTACAATAATGCTTGTGTCAATGATTTTTCATATTGTAAACGAATTACACATACCTCGATAATGACTAAATATCTATCTAAATATGAACATATTTTAAATGTAAACAAAGATTACAATTTTACTCTAAGTACTTAGTGGATGCGATTTAGCTACTGTAAACGGTGATTCCGGGACAAAAAAATGGTGGAGCATAGCGGGATCGAACCGCTGACCTCTTGACTGCCAGTCAAGCGCTCTCCCAGCTGAGCTAATGCCCCACACATTTCTTTATTTAAAAAGTCCGACTTTTTGTCAAATATTTTTTCTTAACCGGCTCAACTAAAGCAGTTTCTTTATTTCCCTTCTCTTACTGCCCACTGCCCACTGCCTACTGCCAACTATTTAGTTCTCACCCATTCTGTGGTACGGCCCAGCAGCGAAACCCCGATAAAGCCTCTGATCTCCATCTTATTGGCATCAACCATTGTTGCTTTCACATCGTAAGTCTTACCGTTCTTGGGATCATAGATCTTTCCACCTGTCCATTTTCCTTTATCTTTAAAACTCAGTCCAGACATAATCGTTAAATTGATCAAGGGAACATTCTGAAGTTTGGGATCTGGGTTGCGGAAATCCACTTTAGCCTTGCCCTGTTCATTGTTAGGCTCCTTCAGCCAAAGGATCTTTCCATAATACTTGTTATCTTTCTTATAAACTTCCACCAGACTCATGTTATTTTCCGTGTACCATTTTCCGCAAATCTGATCTGCAGGACTTTGTGCGTGCAAAAACAGGGGGAAAAGGAATAGGGCTAGCAACATACTTAAAAACACTCTCATCATAAACTCCTCAGGCTTTATTTTGGTGAATAATATTCATAGCTGTATTTTCGTCAAGTAAACATAATAAAGTGGTACATAGTTCCCAACTAACAACTGATAACAAACAATTAATAACTAACAAAAAACCCCTCACTGGGGATAATGAGGGGTGTGTTTTCAGGAGAGAGGAGTTATTACTATAATATCTCAACATCTGGGCAGATGTCGATTAGTCAAATGCGCTCGAGCGAGAAATAAGCTGCCGCCTTGGAGGGAGAAGAGTAAGATATAATGTGCCAAAAAAGGACAGTTTGGAGGGGAAGCGGCAGCTACACTGTAAACAGAATATATACTGACAACGATTGTTATCAGAACCATATAAAACTTGTGATTTTTAACTTTTTCGTAGTGTGTGTAACCGAAGTTGTCACTGCAACTTTCGTTTACATAGCTGGAAACTAAGGCTTTGGTGTTTTTAGGGAAAGCAAGGAAGTCAGCCAGTTTTTCAATATTGGCTTCAGGCTTTATGCTGAGCGGGATTGAGTTCATTTGACTCCTCCTTTTCTTTATTTTTTCACACCCTATTTCTTAATTTCCACATAAATATAATATGCAAGTGTTGTGCCAATAAAAAAAGGCCTAAATTGTAAACCAATTCGGGGTTTTTAGAACAATGCAATTTCAAACTTCTTTTTCTTGCTTGACTGAGTCTGGTTACACATTCTCTTATTCTTAATCTGGACAAGCCAGAACCAAAATCGAATTTCATTTAAGACAATTTGTTTTTCATTATGATTATCGAAAGAGAATTTGGCTGAAGCCATAAGGGAGAGGAATATTTGTTTAAATATTAATCCTCCGGTTAAAACCGGAGGCTATTGATGAGGTAAATAATGCTTGTTTTAAACTGGTTTCATAGGCTTTGATCATCAATAGACCCGATATTTATGCCGGGGGAAAAAAAATAAAACCACCCCTCTCGTGCTTTAGCCCAATGTTACCAAAAATAATCAAACTTATCACAATTTGAAGAAATCGATAAGTTGGATATTGTTACATATTTAGAAAAATATGCTAAAAATTTTTCTATCAAACGCTCAGATAGATTTTGATAAAAAATGACACGCCTTAAATAGAACATTTATATACCTGCGAAATTGAGTTACTTAACTATGATTCCTTTTCCCCAATCAGTGAAAATCCGAGTTGATCAGTGGCAAAACTCTCTAAAAGTATCTCTTCCCATTGGTGCGTATTTGTGTTCATTCCGGGTTAAAGACGAGGGTCTCAAAGATAGTAAAAATGATTGACATATAATGTGATATTCTTAAAAAGGAAGCATTAATGAACAAAGTGGAGGTCATATGAAGGTCCTTATCCGTAAGGAGGAGCTATGTAAGGGCTGCGGTACATGTGAAATGGTGTGTTCCAAACTCTGGTTCAAAGAAGAGAACAGAGAGAAATCCCGGATCAAAGTAGAGAAAACAGAGACCGGATTTTCCTTGCATGCCTGTACGCAGTGTGGCGAATGTACTTATGAATGTCCGGTGGAAGCACTAACCCGAGACAAAACCGGCATTGTCCGTTTAAATGAAAAAGCTTGTGTTGGTTGCCTGGCTTGTACAGGTTTTTGTCCGATAACTGTGATGTTTACGGCCACAGGAATAGACAAGCCATTCAAGTGCATAGCATGTGGAGCCTGTGCCAAAGCCTGTCCCGAAGGTGCTTTGGTCATAGAGGAAACAAATGAACCTATCGAAAAAGTTTTTTACCGGAGGCATCTATGAACAAGTATCAGAATCCTTATGATATTGAAAAGATCAAAGCAGGACATAAGCTTCTGGCAGAATTCAATTATGATTTAGTGCCTTTGGAAAAAGGCTACTCCAGCCGTACGCTATATGTTAATGTTACAGATAAAACTATAAAAACCAAACCTGTATCAGACCAGATGAAGGAATTATTCACCGGCGGTAAGGGTTTTGGTTTAAAATTACTGTGGGATGCTGTTAAATCAGAGACTAAATGGACTGATCCTGAGAATGAGATAGTTATCGCTGCTGGTCCCATCGGCGGTATCACTCAGTATCCGGGTATGGGTAAATCCATTGTCTGCGGTTTATCGCCTCTGACTAATGCACCTATGGACAGTAATGTAGGTGGATATTTTGGTCCCTATTTAAAATTTTCCGGTTTTGATGCTTTGGAAGTCCAGGGCATTTCCGATAAAGAAGTTATAATTTTTATAGATGGTGACAAGGGTTTGATCCAGATCATGGAAGCACCATTTGAAGATGTAAACACTCATCTTATAGCTGAGCAGATGTGTGAAATCTTCTCTTTAACCGAACACGAAAGAAAGAATGTTTCCACGGTGTCTGCAGGTGAAGGTGCAGATCATTCCTGGTTTGGCTGTCTGAACTTCTCTTTCTATGACAGACGCAGACAGGTTGCCAGAATCAAGCAGGCTGGCCGTGGCGGTATGGGTACTTTGCTCAGACACAAAAATATCAAAGCTATCGTCTGTAAATTCTCCGGAATCTCCCAAAACAATAATAATGTGGAAGATATAGAAACCATCAAGAATGTAGGCAAGAAATATCATCGTAATGTTTACAATCTAGATGACAGTCAATGTGATATGAGACATGTGGGAACAGCACATCTGGTGGAGATCATGAATGATTATGATCTGTTACCGACACACAATTACAAATTCGGTTCACATGCAGAAGCATCCAAGATTTCCAGTCACGTCTGGAGAGCAATGCTGACGCATGGTATTCCAGATGGCTGCTGGTATGGCTGTACAATGGCCTGTGCCAAAGTTGTGGATGATTATGTGCTTCAGACAGGTCCTTACAAAGGTGACACCGTCAGTGTTGACGGTCCTGAGTATGAAACTGCAGCCGGAGTAGGTTCCAACATGGGAATGTGGGATCCGCATTTCATCGCCGAAGCCAATTTCTACTGTGATACATACGGTATAGATACAATTTCTTATGGAACAGGTATGGCCTTCGTCATGGAATGTTACGAGAATGGTATTCTAAATAAAGAAAGAACGGGTGGTTTGGAATTAGGTTTCGGCCGTGGTGAAGAATCCCTCGAATTGTTACATCGTCTTGCACGTGGAGAAGAAGGTTTCCCTCTGGTATTCGGTAAAGGTATCCGTTACATGAAAAAGTATTTTGCAGAGAATTACGGTGCAGATGCCGGGTTCCTCAATGATATCGGTATGGAATGTAAAGGTCTGGAATATTCTGAATACATCACCAAAGAATCTTTGGCTATGCAGGGCGGATATGGTCTTGCCAACAAGGGTGCACAGCATGACGAAGCCTGGTTGATCTTCATGGATATGGTCAACAATCAGATTCCAACATTTGAGAAAAAAGCAGAAGCTTTGCATTATTTCCCGATGTTCAGAACCTGGTTCTCTTTGGTGGGCTTATGTAAACTGCCTTGGAACGATCTGGAACCTGCGGATAATGGTCAGCAGGCAGAACCGGCTAAAGTTCCTGAGCATGTGGAAAATTATGTGCAGATCTTCAATGCTGTAACCGGCAAGAATATGGACAAAGCAGGGCTCATTTTCATGTCTGAAAGAGTTTACAACTTCCAGAGAGCATTCAATGTAAAGATGGGATATGGAACCCGTGAGCATGATTTAATCCCTTATCGCTCCGCAGGTCCTGTAACTGATGAAGAATACGAATCCAGAAAAGAACGTTACGACAAGCAGCTTGTCGAAAAATATAATTATGACATTACCGGCAAGAGCACAACTGAAAAGAAACTCTATCTCCGTAAGCAGAGAGAAGAAGCTTATCAGATGTTGTGTGATGCTGTTTACAAGAGAAGAGGCTGGACCCAGAATGGTGTACCAACCGTTGAAAAGATGCAATCACTTGGCATGGATTTCCCGGAAGTAGTGGAAGTTCTCAAAGCCAATCAATAATCTCTCAGATCCTCTTAGTTAGGGACAGGTGAAAGCCTGT
>CAYQPF010000155.1:0-11423 GCA_964419225.1 uncultured Candidatus Cloacimonadota bacterium
AGTCTGTCCAAGATTTCCCAGGGCAAAATTTAAGCCTATATTATCTTGAAGTTCTATACTCAGTTCCTTTTTGTAGAGGAAGCATTCTATTGCTTTATCCAGCTGACCCAGAGAATTGTATATTGCACCCATATTTGCCAAAGCATAACTGGCATCCATTGTATTCCCCAACTCTAAAGCCAGAGTTTGCCATTTCTGCAGGTATTCAAGAGAATTCTCGTATTCATGCTTGTAGAAATATAAAGCTGCAAAATAGGAATAGGAACCGCCCAGGGCATTTTTATCACCTATTTCCTCCAGACCCTTGATTTGTTTGTCAAAATATTCCAGAGCTTTATCAAAATCCTGTCTATACATATAGATAGTTCCAAGATTTCCCAATCCAATATAGATTTCCTGTTTTTTGTTCAATTCCGTGGCAAGCTGATAATGTTCCTCGAACAATTCCATAGCTTTATCGAGTTTTCCAAAATCACGGTTAATTATTCCCATATTATTGCAGACCCGCATGAGTCCTTCCTGATCATTGATTTCCTGGCTGATTCTTTTATCAATTTCATAATATTCAATTGCTTTATCGTAATCACCTAAAGTCCAATAAACAGCACCTAACCCACTGCAAAGAGTAGAATGAATTTTCTTTAATGACTCTGTTTCTAAGCCATGCGTTGTCTCCCATATATCCAGAAAAACTTCTTTAGCTTCGGTTAGCTTCCCCATTTTCCGATAAACACTTCCCGTATTTAATTTCATTTTTAGAAGATATTCCGAATAATCTTGATCCTGAGCAACTTTTTCATAAGATTGAAGTAAATCTATTGATTCCTGGAATTCACCTATTGTTTCCAACAATTGAGCTTTTTTCAGAACAATTTCCAATATTTCAGATGGTTTTTCTAAATATTCCAGCATTTTTGTATAACTCTGCAAGGTAATCTGATTCTGGTAGTTTTTACTGGCAGCAGTTGCAGCCAGAGCATAAAAATGCAAAGCTTTGCCGGAATTCTTTCCTTTATCGTAATGATATGCAGTATCAAAGAAATACTCAGAATTATTCTGGTGCAGTTCTTCAAGAATAGAACCTGCCATGTTATGGAGTTCCTTCAGACGGGAATTTAACTGCATGGCATATGCCGCATCCTGCAGAAGTGCATGTTTAAATATGTGCTTCAACTCATTGAAAACCATCCAGATATTTTCATTCACCCCTTCCAGAAGGATTTCATCTATCTGATGCGGTCTGGTTTTATAATAGAAAAGGATGATTTTGTTGAGAATTCGGATATCAAACTCACGTCCAAGCACACTGGCATATTGGACAGTCTGTTTCAACTCATCTGAAAGTCTGTCAAGCCGGGCAATGATAAATTCATTTAGAGTAGCCGGGATGTTTAATTGTTCGTCAGCAAAATATAGTTTGCCTTTTTTCTTGATCAGTTGTTGTTTTTCTTTTAAGTAAAGGCATATTTGCTCCAAATAGAATGGATTACCCTGTGCTTTCTCTGAGATAAACTGCAAAAGTATTGGACTTGGCTTATTTTCGAGATACCCGCTTATTAACGACTCAATTGTATCCTGATCCAGACCGGCTAAATCTATTACTGTTTGCGGAACTGCTTTATCCAGGATCAGATAAGGTTTACTTCCATCATCAAAATATCTGCTCGTAGTACTCATAAAAATGGGATAATCCTGCATACTGCGGGAGATCGATGTAATTACTCTTAATGAATCTGTATCTAACCATTGGATATCTTCAATAACCAAACATAAGGGATTATCCAAACTTAGAGCCAGACACAAATCTTTCAACGCATTTACAATATTGGTAAATCTTAGATTAGGTTGAAGTGATTCATAAGCACTATTTTCCCAGTGAATATCAAGTATTGCACCCAAAAAAGACAGTTTCTTTTGTAATGATGCAAAAAGAGCTTCAGCTTTGGGATCTTCCATGGACATCAATTTCATGATCAAGCTGGTGAAACCGTTTTGCAGTTTTGTCTTACGCTCTTCCGTATCATGTATTCCGGCTAGATTAAAGTAATTTTCCAGCATTTTCTGGAAAGGTCCAAGACTTTTTATCAGAAGATTATCAGCTTGGATAATGATCGTTTGAAAACTATTACTGTGATTTTTAATGGACTCTGCCAAGAGTCGGCTTTTCCCGATACCTGCAGGTCCGAACAACTGTATAATTTCTGCCTTCGAATCATATGAAACGCGGGTTAGAATAGAGGACATTTGCTGAATTTCATTAACCCTGCCTGCAAATGAATTTTCATAATGGAGGAAAGAGGTATTCTCATTTTTGCCGGTCAATTCCCAAACCGGAATTAACCCCTTTATCCCTTTATAAGTAAGATCTCCCAAATGGCTGAACAGGAAAGTTTGCTTTACTTTAGCATCCTTGTTTCCATGAAGAAGAATTTGACCCCATTTCACGGTCATCATGATCCTGGCAGAAAGATTTACAGCACTACCGAGACAGGAGTAATTACTACGATACGGATTATTAAGAATCCAGGCCAGAACAGTTCCTGTGTTGATGCCGATTCGGATATTGTCCTGTAATTGTGTTTTCAGTTGTTCAGCAAAGGTCACAGCTCTGAGCAGGTTATTCTCATAAGAAAGAGGAGCACCAAAGAAAACAAGAAAATTCCCGCCCTTATCACCAAAGTCAAAACAGTTTATATAACCCAGGTAAGCGTGAGAAGTCTGGATAATTGTATTTGCTATGTGGTTCAATTCTTCATAGGAGCAGTGGTTCCGAAAAGAGATAAAAACAGAAGTTACTTCTCTGAACTCTCCTTTTGTTTCCAAATCCACGAGGTATTCCGGTTGGAATAGGGAGATTATCTTCTTGTCAAAATTGTAAGGTTGAGACAGATTCTTTGTCAGAGGATATACTTGAAAATCAGCAGAATTAAATAAATACCAATCTTCCATAAGCTGTGTGAAATGGGATTTTTGCTCTTCATTCAGGCTTTCCAGGAAGCTTTTATCAGTCACAATTGCCATAGGTTGGCATTGTTTTTCTGCTATAGCACAATTGTCTATTGCTTCACCCTGAAAATAGTACAGCTTTTCGGTAGCATTACCGACTATCCCCCACTCTACTTTACCATAAGATAAACCTATTTTAACTGAAAGACGGATTGTTTGATCTTCAAAAGCAATAGCTTCATTGTTCTCAAATAACTCTCTGATTTGCATAGCTACGGACAAAACTGATTCCGCAGCAACTCCCTGATCAAGGTCAAATATTGCAGTTAAGGCATCTCCGGCAAAAACAGAGACAAAGCCGTTTTGTGATTCTATTATATTCACAATCTCATTAAAAATTCGGTTGAGTAGGATAGTCAGATCCTCGGCACCTGTTTTGCCAAGTTGCATATATTTTTCTGTAAGGGATGTAAAACCGGAAATATCCATGAATAGAGTGTATGCATTTATGTTGCCGTGTTTCAATCCGGCAGAATATTTATCATAAGTAAATTTAGGGATAAGGGCATTCATTTTGACTCCTGTTCACATTATTCATAAATCTTATGAACGTTAATTATCACGGATATCCGGTACGTCAACTATTATTAATGAGAGAACAAAGATATTAAGCAACGAGAGTGGGATATGGGGAAAGGTATCGGTGGGGGAACAACTCATCCTCTGATCCTTCACTTCAAAGGGAAGGAGGCACAGAATCCTTATGCTTTTAGAAGATGGAGACACTTAATAGAACGCGGATAACGCAGATCTGGCAGATAGGTACAGATTGGGAGGGATACAGGTGTCAGGTTTCAGGTGCCGGGTGTCAGTGGAATTGTAGGGGCAGCCTCCCACGGCTGCCCACATTGGAATAACTGACGTCCCGTTGGTTCAAAGGCTGAGAGCAATAGTCAGGATAAGACGTTTTCGAGATTTAAACCACTAATGAACACTAACTTGCACGAATTGAATGAGAGAGATATGTTAAACTAATTCATTTATAATAGTCTTATAATATGAACAAAGGTTATTATGAATTTTGTAACCCCAAACTCCGGAATCATTTTCAAATAGCTCCCAATTTTCATTCTTTTCTTGTCAAAAGAGGCAATCATGAAAATGATGGAATATGGATAGGAAAAATTCAGTTTTGTAGTCTTATGATACGAACAGTAAGAATGTAGCATAAGAGCAAAATTTGAGGGATTTATCCAATTGGTGATAATCCTTTCACCATATAGTAAAGAGTGATCAAATTAATCAAATATGGTCCTCATAAGAGAATGTGAGTACCTACTTGAAAGGAGATTCTGATGTATATCATCAATAAAGCCGTGGTGGGAATATTATTATTCCTCATTTTTGTTGTTCCCGGATTATTTGCAGAGATAGTTAATAATGTTCACTATTTTGGCGGGACTACGATGCCGGCTTCTTATGACTTAATCGTTAGCAAAAGCGATAGTTTACTACATTATTACAAAGCATATACAAATACTGATTCGGTCTGGATAAACACTTTTACCAGCAATAAGCAGGGACAATTCTCTGCTGAAACAACAGTTTACGCTTATCAAATTGCTGATACTGTAAGCACTGTACCTAATATTATTCTTTTTGAATATAGTTATAGCAAACTATTTTTGCATTTTAAAGTTGAGGAATTACTATTAGTGGGTGTAGTTAATGATAATAATCAGACAGAAATGCATATTATTGATTTGACTAATTATTACATTAATCCTTCGGAATTTGGTGTGACATATTATTTAATGTTTCAGGAAAATACGATATTTTTTTGTGGAGGAGGTAGTATTAATAAAATTGACTTGAATACTAATCAAATTAGTACTATTTATAGTATTGCATATTCGCGGTTTTCGATACTTTGTGATGATTATTTAATTTGCCAAGCAGGTTATGAATCTCAAGGAATATTTCTTGATTCTACCCTTTCAATCTTTCCTGGGACTAATGACCTTATTAGTTCAATAAACAACTTCAGCACAAAGGCTGTTCAACTTAATAATCTTGGATATTTAGTAAGATACTCAACACTAATCATGTCAGATTGTTATGGCTATTTTTTTGTAGAAAACAATCAATTATTGTTTAACTATCTTTCAGTAGGGTTTGATGAATTTCCTGTGTTCTATGATGATTTTATTATACCCTTAGCAGGTGCGAAATATCTCTCTATAAATATCATTAAAAGAGCCGGCATAGAATTAGACAGATACTTTGGGAAATATGAAATTATTAACGTTGAAAAAGTGTATCTGGAGGAATTCCCCAATATTTATCAATTCCCCCATCCCAGATCTTTAACCAGAATTAATGATCAATTTGTCGTAGGTTGTTCCGGTGTTGAGGGAGATTCTATGAACTTCCATTTGATTGATTTGGCAAATCAGAAATTAGATACTTTTACCTTTAGCCTTGATGAAAACCCCTTAGATTGGACAGTTTATACTATCGGACAGTATTTTTATTTAGCCAATGGAAACAGACTGCATTCTTTTGAAATAACTTCCACAGTAGGCAATGAAGATGAAGTAAATGAAGCGGATAACCTTATGATTTCAAATTTCCCTAATCCTTTCAACCCCGAAACAACTCTTTTATTCAGCATTCCACAAGATGGGCAAGTATGTCTCGAGATTTTTAATGTAAAAGGACAGAAAGTAGTTAATTTGGTTAATAGTCGAATGGAAAAAGGTAATCATAAAGTAGCATGGAGTGGAAAAGATTCAAATAACAATTCCATTTCATCCGGGGTTTATTTCTCCAAATTAACTTCAGGTGGAAAGACGCAAGTAAAGAAGATGTTGTTAATGAAATAGTGTGCAGTGGACAGTGGGCTGTGTACAGTAGAGAAATAGCTGAAGGCATAGCTCTCAGTGACATGTGACAAGATTAGGGTGCAAGAGATTGCACCCTAATCTCATCAATGTTTCCAATCAACGGATACGGGAAAAGAAGTAATACAATTATTCAGGGTAAGTTTTTCAGTAGTAGGATTTCTCATAGGTAGAATTAATTGTAATTTGAACATGAGAATCAATAAATAATTATCCAAGAAATTATCATCCTTTTTCCTCTTCTTTTCTGGATAAATCCCGATACTGCTTTACAACTGAAGTTGTGAACGACCTACCGACTATAGATGCATCTGCATAATTCAAATAAAACAACCTTTAAGTTATAATTTCATCAAAATACTTTATTCAATAGCACCTGGCTACAGAGGCTGTGCAAAAACTAATGGAACGCCGGATTTATCCGGTTATTTCGCAGGTTTTAACCTACAATTTTCTGAATAAAATTCCTGAAAACATATTGAATATGTTTAGCTAAATTATTATCTGACATACATTTAATTCCCTCTATTAAGAGGGGTGGCAGCGAAGCTGACGGGGTGTGTAAATAATCCAAATTTGCTAATTATACATTATTCTCTTCATTTTTGCACATCCTCTTCCGCCACCGGGTACCAAAGAGTATGCACCTTCGGTGCAAAAGATCGAGATTTTGCATTATGCAGATGCCTCTTAAGATCGGCGTTCTTTATGGAACACCTGATTCATCAAGTAGTTGACAACCATTTTAATCTTTTATCATTATTAGAACATTTATTCTATTTTCTCTTGACAAGATTAGCCATATTTAGAATAATCATTCTAATAATGAAAAAGGAGTTGATTATGAAAATAACAGTACTCAATGGAAGCCCCAAGGTTGATTCTCAAAGTGTTACAATGCAATATATTAAGTTCCTGCAAAAAAAATATCCTTCTGTGGATTTCAAGATTTTGAATATTGGTCAGAAATCAGCCTTATTAGAAAAAAACGCAACTCAGTTTGAAGAAGTAATACAAGAAATTGCAAATTCAGATGGAGTAATTTGGGCATTCCCTCTTTATTACTTACTTGTTGCATCTCAAATGAAAAGGTTTATTGAATTGATTTTCAGCAGAAAAGCCGAAAAAGCCTTCATCTCTAAACCTGCAGCAATACTGGCAACCTCGATCCACTTCTTCGATAATCTGGCTATCAATTACATGCATGAGATCTCTGATGATCTGCAAATGAATTACTTTGACAGCTTTTCAGCCAGTATGTTTGATTTAACTCTGGAAAAAGAACGCAAGCGTCTGACTGATTTTGGTCGCAACTTTCTCGATTTCATTAAAAAGGGTACTAAAACAAACCCGATCAACTATCCAATAGTTAAGCCTAATACTTCGTTCAATCTTGCTGAAGCACCTGCAGGAAATGCTATCACGAATAAATCCATCCTAATCCTAACTGATGCCCGGGAAGAAGATTCCAATTTGCAAAATATGACACGATATTTAAACCATAAATTGGGTAATTCTGCCAAAATTATCAATCTTAATGAAGTAGATATCAAAGGCGGGTGTTTAGGTTGTATCAGATGTGCACATGATTTTACCTGTGTTTATAAAGACGGAATCGAAGAGCTATACAAGAATCAGGTAATGAAAGCAGATATCATTATTTTTGCAGGCTCAGTCAAAGACAGATATTTATCCTGGAAGTGGAAACAATTCTTTGATAGGTCATTTGGTTGTACAAACCATACTCCTTCCCTAACTGGAAAACAGCTTGGGATGCTGATTTCCGGTCCTTTCCGGCAAATGCACAATTTAAGAACACTCTTCGAGAGTTATACAGAAGTGCAGGGGTTAAATTTAGTCAGTATTGTTTCAGATGATTATCCCGAAGCATCTGACATTGAAAATGCTCTTTCAAATCTTGCCGACTCACTGATCAGAATGTCTGAGCAAAGCTATGTTAAAGGTAAGACTTTTTTAGGAGTTGGTTCTCTAAAGATCTTCAGGGACGATATCTATTCTACCTTAAGGTACCCCTTCACCAAAGATTTTGAGAATTATAAAAAGCTGGGAATGTTTGATTTTCCCCAGAAGCAGCATAAATACATCATCATAAACACTGTATTAAGTTTTTTAGCGAAATTTCCTGCAATCAGAAAAAATCTTGATGCCAAAGGAATGGAAATAGGCATTATCCAACCATTCCAAAAAGTAATTCAGGCTACAGAGGCTGTAAAGTATGACAGATAAGCCCAAAAAAAATGAAACCAGAAATAAGATCATCAAGACAGCTCTTCAACTGTTTAATGAACGGGGAACTGAATCAATTTCCACTGTTCATATCTTGAAGGAGATGGGGATAAGTCCGGGAAATTTGTACTACTATTTCAAGAACAAAGAAGAAATTATCCGGGAAATCTATGAGTTAATGATCCAGGATTACCAAAATAACTGGGATTTTTCCTCAATCGATAATCCCGATTTTAATATTTTTGCTAAGATTATAGGCAACCTGAGGATTTTCTTCAAATATCGTTTTATCATGAATAGTATGGTTACCCTGAGTAATAATGATGAAATACTTAAGCAGCGTGCTTTTGAAATTAAAGCCATCAGGCAGGCAGAATTGACTGAGTATTTTCTGGAAATGGAAAACAGGGGAATCATGGACTTTGGTCATGACAAAGACAAAGTAAAAAAAATTGTCAGCGTTCTTTGGTTTGTGGGAGAATTTTGGTTAATGAAAAAGGAATTGAATAACGAAAAGATTGAGGAGTTAACCCGGGAAATTGAACTGGAATATCTGGATATAAATACATTACTAATCGAAAAATATCTGATTCCTGAGAACATAGTGCACTTTTTCAAACGAAAGGAAGAATACCTGAATCAGGGGGACGGTGTTAGGGATTAGGTCTTAGAACCTTACGGCTAGAATTCTTTCATTTTTGGGCAGAATATTAAAAGTCAAAATGGACTGTATGGACTAAATGGACTATATGGACACAATGGACGGGAGATTGGGCAGCTTGCCCAATTAAAAGTGTTGGTTTTTGAATGGATATGTGATAAAGCTGTGGTTAAACTTGGCTTTAAATGGGCGAGCCGCCCATTCTCCCGGTGAAGAGGAAGCTCAAAAGCTTGAATTGTTTCAGAATTGTAAAATACATCATGAACACCAAGGATGAAGAGGGTAGTATGATAGCTATGAGTTAATAGTGATGAGTCATGATTACTCCAAGTGGCACTGTGAGAATTATTCCCCCTCTGAGATCTCTTTTCTCTCCACGGGCTCTGCAGCTTTACATGAGATTATTCCAGAAAGCGTTCTCTTAGCTCCTCAATAATTACGATTTATTTGTTGACTAAAAAGTTACTAAGATTAAATAGATTCATCCTTAAGGAAACTTTGGAGGAAGTATGAAAAAGAATTATTGTTTATTAATGCTCTTGCTAGTGATTTCCATAACTTATTTAACCGGTCAGGAAAGCAATAATATTACACGTGTAAGTCAGGTATTAGATTTTTGGGGAAACTGCACGGATATGGAGCTTGTAGGAAACTATGTTTATATTGCAGATAGCTATACCGGACTCCGGATAATAGATGTATCAGACCCGCTTTCACCTCAAAAAATAAGCCTCCTCTATCTTGATTACACCAAAAAAATAGCAGTTTCGGGAAACTATGCTTTCCTGGGTACTATAAACAACGGAATGCACATCGTTGATATAACCAATCCCTTAGCACCTTTATTGGCTGCATCTATTCCATTCTCCGGAGAAATAACAGGAATCGAAATCTTACAAAATTATGTATATTTGACAGTCAAAGATTATGGTTTAAGGATTTATAACCTTCAGAACCCGTTATCTCCTGCTGAAATATCAAGTCTTCCCTTACCCGGCATAACCAATAACCTGACTATTCAGAATGGCTCAGCTTATTTAGCTCAACAGGAAGGAATGAGTATAGTCAACATAGCAAATCCGGCTAATCCTCAGTTAACCGGATCTTATACCGAGGAAGATTCTGTAACGAGTATAACTGTAGCTGGCAATTATGCTTATCTGGTTACAGGTAATAATAAAATGAAAATAGTAAATCTCAGCACTCCCAATTCTCCCCAGGGTTCCGGAAGTTATTCTCTGGATAATAATTTACAGAAAGTATTAGTCCGGAATAATCAGGCGATCTTGTTGGGAGATTACAATGATTTAACTGTAATTAATATCGAAAACAGCATGAATCCGGAATTCATCACCTCCTACTCTATGATAGGAGGTCATGAGCTATGTTTACGGGATACTCTCATTTATATTGTGTCATACGGTCAGATAATTAGAATTCTTGGTGCCTCAGATTGGGCCAGCATAACAGAGTTATCCGGTATTTATGCCCCGGGTGGTGCAACTACTGTAACCTTTACTGATAATTATGCTTATGTTTCCTGCTTATGGGATGGTTTTTATGTTATCAATATCTCTGACCCGGCTAATCCTTTAATAGCCGGACATTTTGACACCAATGCTGAAGCTTTGTGGACAGCAGTAAAGGATAATATTGCTTACGTTGCCAATTCCAGCGAAGGTTTGAAAATAGTTGATATCTCTGATCTGGAGAACATGCATGAAATCAGCTTTTATGATGTTGGTGCGGACAGAGTTGTTAGAGTAACAATCAAAGATAACTTTGCTTATCTGATTTATAGTCCAAGCCATATCTCTCCAAATCTTTTTATGCAGATTCTGGACATTACCAACCCGGAAAGTCCTCAATTAGTATATTCAGATACCAGTAATGTTATGTGTAATATTTCAAATATCTTTTTTGTAGGAAATTATGCTTTCATTGGAGCTAAAAACGGATTATTTGCTGTCGATATAACCAACCCTGCTGAGCCACAGATCGTAGATTCTTATCCTTTAACAATGGGAGGAAAGTTTTCTTTGTGTGGTAATTATGCATTCATCTACAGTAATACAAGTACTCTCTGCAATATCATAGATATTTCTAATCCTAATGATCTGCATCTGGATGGCAGTTATGATTTCGGGGATAACTCCTACAATGCGATGTACCCTGATGACGGATTTTTAACCATCTGGCAAAATAACTCCGGTCTTAAAGTATTCAATTATGATGATGTTTCAAATATCTATGAAACTGGCTTCTATAACAGCACCTCAAGCTTAGTCACAGGACTGAAAGTAAGAAATAATATGGCTTATGTAGCAGAAGGATACTGTTTGGGAATTTATGCTATTTCTGAAGCGTATGCCAACACAGATCCAGAACAAATAAACTCCCAATCCTCAACTCTTCTGCAGAATTATCCAAATCCTTTTAATCCGGAAACAACTCTTTCTTTCAGTATTCCACAAGATGGCAAAGTAGAATTATCCATTTATAACATCAAAGGACAGAAAGTAGATAATTTGGTTAATAGTAGAATGGAAAAAGGTAATCATAAAGTAGTATGGAGTGGAAAAGACTCTAATAACAATTCCGTTTCATCCGGAGTTTATTTCTCCAAATTAACTACAGGCGGTAAGACCCAAGTAAAGAAAATGTTA
>CAYQPF010000156.1:0-11393 GCA_964419225.1 uncultured Candidatus Cloacimonadota bacterium
TTACATATTCGGGGCCCTGCTTCTACTGTGGCTATTTGGTGCGGGCATCAACCTTATGTCTATGATAGGACTGGTGGTAATGTGCGGTATAATAATCAACGACTCTATCCTTAAGGTAGACACGATAAACCGTCTTAGAAAGGAGGGTTACTCAACATTGAGGGCAGTTTTCACAGGAGGGTCAAGAAGGCTCAAACCAATCATAATGACCAGTCTCACTACTATATTGGCCATTGCTCCGTTCCTTGTAAGGGGCGACATGGGCTCCGACCTTCAATTTCCTCTCTCGCTGGCACTTATTGGCGGTATGGTTGTCGGAACCATAGTCAGCGTATTCTTTATCCCTGTCTTTTATTATAATATTTATAAAAACCGAGACAAATGAGGCTCCCACCATTCTCAGTAATTCTGGTATTTGTTGTTCTTGTTGTAATGGGTGCAGGCATAATGCCCCTGCTCAACATCCAGTATAATCCCACAATAAGGGAGAAGAACATGTCGGTAAGCTTTTCCTGGCCCGGGGCTTCGGCAAGAGTTGTTGAGGCGGAGGTCACATCTAAACTTGAGGGTGTTATCTCCTCTGTTTCCGGAGTTGGCGAAGTGAGGTCGGTGTCGCGGAAGGACGGAGGGTCAATTACAATCAAACTCAAGTCCAAAGCAAACATAGATGCTGTCCGTTTTGAGTTAGCTTCTCTCATAAGGCGCGTTCGTCCAAAGCTTCCCCCAAACGTGAGTTACCCCTATATCACATACTCATCGCCAAATGAGAGAAGTCAAGGACAAATTCTCACATACACATTAAATGCTGCTCTGCCTACAAATCAGATAGAGCAATATGTCGATGACTATATAATCAAAGAGATATCTCTCATTAAAGGGATACAAAACGTCTCTCTCACAGGGGCATCACCAATGTACATAGAGGTCTCCTTCGAACCGGACGAGATTGCAAAACTCGGAATCTTACCAAGTGACATAACATCAGCAATAACTGCCTATATTGGAAAATCAGATATTGTAGGCAGTGTGGACGGGAACACAATAATGCTCACAACAGAGACAGGCGGCTCCTCTCTGGCAAACATACCTGTAAGAAATTCAAATGGCAGGATTATCAGGCTCGACAATATCACTAAGATAACATACAAGGAGAAAACCCCGGAATTTTACTATAGAATTAACGGGTTGAATACCATTATGATAGGCATTTATGCTGAGAAGAGCGTGAATACACTGGAACTCTGCAAAGAGGTTAAAGAGAAGATGGCTCAGTTGAGCAAGAGTTTCCCCGACAAATTTGCAGCGATAATTTCATACGACTCCTCTATTGAACTGAAAAAAGAACTCAACAAGATTCTCCGCAGGACGCTCTTTTCTGTAATCATACTACTTCTGTTTGTTTTTATAGTAAGCAGAAGCATCCGGTATCTGACCGTTATAGCTGTTACACTGGCGGCGAATGTCTTTATTGCATTCATCTTCTACTATCTGTTCGACCTGGAGATTCACATATACTCTCTTGCCGGTATAACGGTTTCGCTTGGTATTATAATAGATACTAGTATTATAATGATTTCACACTATGGCTATTACCGCGACCGCAAGGCGTTCATTGCCATACTTGCGGCCCTGCTTACCACAATAGGGGCGCTTGCCGTAGTGTTCTTTCTGCCGGAAGATACCAAGAAGAACCTTATCGACTTTTCTGCGGTTCTTATAATTAACCTTGCGGTTTCACTGGCAATTGCCCTCATCTTTGTTCCGGCTCTAATAGATACATATCCGGTTGGAGGTTTACGGAAGAGACAAAGCATAAAAGCAAGGAGAAGAGTAATCAGATTCAATATGCTTTACAGAAAATATGCAACTTTTGGGAAAAATCATAAATGGATATTCATTCTTCTGCTTGTTCTGGGTTTTGGTTTGCCGGTTCACCTGCTGCCAAACAAGATTGACGAGAAATTAAAGGGAGAGGAGGAGACAAGAAAGCTTGCTGTTGTATATAACAAGACAATTGGAAGTTCGTTCTATCAGAACAACCTTAAAGATATTGTAGAGAAGAGCCTTGGCGGCTCCCTCAGACTGTTCCTTAAGAACATGAGAGGCAGGGGTTTTGGCAACAGGGAGCCGAGCAGGAACATATTGTCGATTAGCGCCTCAATGCCAGCTGGATGCACTGTTCAGCAACTGAACGAGATTGTTGTCTATATGGAGAATTATCTGTCGCAGTTTCCTCAGATAGAGAGATTTAACACCAGAGTATCGTCATACAGCAGCGCATCTATTGAGGTTATTTTCAAAAAGGAGTTTGAGTACGGAAGCTTTCCTGCAATGCTCAAGAGCGAGGTTATATCAAAGGCTATCGATTTTGGCGGGGCCAACTGGAGTGTGTACGGGATCAACGATGAGAATTTCAATAACAATGTAGGTTCATACTCCAGCAAATCCAACAGAATTGAACTCACCGGCTACAACTACGACCTTCTTTACAAGTATTGTCAGGAGGCAATCACATCCCTCTCACAGAACCAGCGTGTAAGCGGACCGGGTATCTTTGGACAGGGTGGATGGGGAGAGTTAATGGCGAGAAATGAGTACTTCATAGATTACGATATGGAAAAGATGGCCCAGATGAAGATAAACCCGTCAGATGCTTATAATGCATTGAGCAGTCTGCTGGTTTCGTCTTCTGTACCTGGTTACTTCGAAGGAAATGAGTCTATGAAAATGGAGGTTGTCTCTTCACGAAAAAATGATCTTGATGTTTGGCACCTGAAAAACGAACATCTGAACATGGGTGGGCGGCCGGTTATCTTTTCTGAAATTGGTAATATAGAGATGAGGCAGACAGGAAACGATATATACAAGAAGAATCAGCAGTACAGTCTTACTGTCGCTTATGATTTTATTGGCCCGTATGAACTTTCAAGCAGGGTGAACAAAAGAGAGGTGGAGCGCTTGAACAAAGAGGTTCTGCCATTGGGTTTCAAGGCCGGCTCCGGTAACCCCGGCTGGTTTTTCGATAACGCAACATACTTCTGGGTGCTTTTCATAATTATTGCAATAATTTACCTTATCTGCGCCATCCTTTTTGAATCGATAGTTCAGCCACTTATAATCATACTGCTTATTCCGATATCGTTCATAGGTCTGTTTCTCACATTCTACTTTACGGAATTTTCATTCGACCAGGGAGGGCTGGCGGCACTTATAATGCTGAGCGGAATCTCGGTTAATGCCGGTATATACATCATAAACCAGTACAACATCCAAAGGAAATACGAACACGGGAGACGATCGTCACTCTCCGACTTCATAAAGGCATACAACCACAAAATAATCCCTATCATGCTCACAATCCTCTCAACCGTTCTCGGGCTAATACCATTCCTGTTCGACGGCAAGAATGAGGTCTTCTGGTTTGCATTTGCCGTAGGAACAATGGGAGGGCTTGTCTTCTCAATAATCGGAATAATTTTCTTCCTACCAATCTGGCGGTTTCAGGACAAAGTGATTTAGCGTGGCACGATAAGTGGTATTAATCACATATTCAGACTGGTATAATTACTAAACCTGATATTTTTAAAACAAACATGTACGATTTGCCAGTTGTTTTAAGAAAAGCTTGTATATTAGCACATTACAAATAAGTTTTCTGTAAAAGCCTCACGAAATAATTTCGTATCACGTTCATTATATGATAGTTGTGAAAACAACTGGCAGATCAATTTTTTTTGCTGTTTCACATGATTTGCCAGACATATGGGAAACTTTAAGAAAGTTTTCCGTTGTTGAAGAGGATTCAAAGAGCCCAAGAAGGTATGTGTCGGCAAGATTTGCCGACACATGGTTTTATATTCAGCTGCAGATAAGGCATTTACTAAATGCTTTGGCAGAGCTGTTAGCAAATAATTGATTAACAAACGAATGCGTATTAGTCTCATTATAAGCGAAGTGCTAACCCCTCTGCCAGAGTCTCTGGCAGAGGGGTTAGCATATGCGTGATTTTCAAATACTTGAAAAAATGGTCTGAAAATCAAGTAAATATACAACACGCAAATTATCAGACAACTACTAAAAGCTTTGGCAGAGCGATTAGTGCAACTTTGAAATTACAGAGATCCAACTTTGGAATTGCATAAAAACTACCTTCTTTAATATTTTTACAATAACAAGATCGCATCAAAGAATTTCACTGATATTTACTATTTTTGTCCATTATGCAAAAAATCCCGGCTATTATAATATCATGCCTGCTACTCTCATGCTCATCATTCAAGGGTGAGCAGGGTAAGATTTACGATAAACTGCAAGAATGGGATAAGATACTGTACGAAAAGCCGGAAGAGATTGTGGATAGTCTTGCAACTCTGAGTTTAAAGGATATGTCTAAGAAAAATAGAGCATATTATTCACTTTTATATACTATTGCAAGAAATAAAGTTGGTATAACTGAAACAGATGACTCAGTTATTTCAGTTGCCGTAGAATGGTATAAAAATAAGAAAGTCTACAGAAATACCTGCAGATCTATTCTTTACAGGGGACTTGTGATTGACAGGACTAACCGTAATGACTCATTGTTGTATTATAAATTACTAGAGGCAGAAAGAACTTTTTATAATAAAAATGTTCAGGACAATGACTTTAAGTGCCAGATTTACACTTTACTGGGACGTATTTATTTGACTAATAGAATATATTCACCTGAAGAAATCGCTTTTGACAGAACACATAGAGTTTCGGAAGAGTATATTATAAAGAGCCTGGCTATTAATAATAAATTATCTAACAAAATTGAGACACAAAAAGCCAAGCTGGAACTGTCTCAAATAAAGGTGTTACAGAAAAAAGATAAAGAGGCGCTGGCTATTCTTAACTCGTTTGGTGACCTGGAACAATTGTCTCCATTTATAAGATACAATCTATACAGAGCATATTATTATTATATATATTCACAAACTAGTTTAATTGACCATGAAAAAGCAATATTTTATCTTCATAAGATAATTGAAATAAGAAAGAAAAACAACAGATTTGAACCGATGCTATCTCATTTTTACAGATTAACTGCCAGATCTTTCTTATATATTAACAAAGTCGACAGTTCTCTTTTTTATGCAAAACTGGCAGTTAAAACAGCTGAAGAGGCCAACGAAAAGAATTCGTTTGTAAATTACAAACTGTTAGCTGATATTTATGCTTCTGTTGGAGATTTCAAGTCGGCAAATGAAAATAGTAAGGAATTTTTTACTAGTTACTTAAGAACATCATCTCTACAAGATACAAAATTATTAAGAAAGACTAAGTTTGAGTTGTCAGAGGTGAAAGATATTCTTAAGAGAGAGAAAAGTATAACCAAAATCCTGACCATATCAAGTTTTCTTCTAGTTGCTTGTTTTTCACTAATCATTATACGGTCAAGAAAAAAAAACCGACGAGCTTTGAAGGAACTTGCTTACTGCCAAAATCAGATAGCTGATCTAGACGACGAGCTCAAGAAAACCAAATTCATCAAACTTCTTCATGAAACATTGGTGGGGGCTCTCCCCAGGTTTATAGATGATATTAACAAACAGGCAAGCAGAAGCAGAAAGTATTCACATGAATTATCAGATGATTTAAATAGTTCAATAAATAGTATCCGTTCCCATACAAAAAGCAATTTTTCTGCGATAACTCATACTAAGTCCTTTTTAATTGCCAACCCAAATGTAAAATATCTGATTTCTCTATCTGATATGGAAATCATTATTCTGGTTTTGTTCGATCTCAAATTCAACTCTAAGGAAATTGCAGATTTGCTCAATACTACACAATCGAGTGTAAGAGCTATAAAAACAAGGATAAAAGAAAAAATTCTCTTAACAGAGGGGCTACCATTCAATCCTGAAAACACCTTCCGGATCTTCTCGAAAGACCAGAATCAACGCAGCTAAAACTCAAAAAATCGAATAAATAACTAGAATCGATATAAATATTAGTATTATATAAATTTAAAGATATCTTTCGGATTAAATTGAGAGGAGGAAAACGAAACAGTAAACAATATGTTTCAGATATCTATCCAAATTTTTATCGAATTTTACTTTCAAACCCTTTTTTGCCATGTTAAAAGAAGAAACCCATATTGGAACAGTAGATAAAAATCTGTGCTCGTCGTGCGGAGTATGCTGGTCAAGCGATCCCTTAAATTTTTTTGAGGATAACGATGATAAAGCAAATGTAAAAAACCCGATTTCTAACGAACAAACGTTTAAAGTCTCACAGAGTGTCTGCCCGGCAGCTGCAATTTTTTCAAATTTCTAGAAGTGGAGTTAGGGGTAAGAACGAATAAGAAAATATATTAATTCCACTAAAACTGTCCCGTTTTTTCTAAAGTAATAGATATAGGGAGGGTGTTGTGTCGGTAAAGGGTATTAACTAAATATCATAGAAATAGCAAATGGATTAAAGGATGTCAATAATCCAGAATTTGTTCTGAATTTGTTGATATTTACTATTTTTGCATATTATGCAAAAATTCCTGACTATTATATTTTCATGCCTGTTATTGTCATGCTCATCATTCAAGGGTGAGCAGGGTAAGATTTACGATAAACTGCAAGAATGGGATAAGATACTGTACGAAAAGCCGGAAGAGATTGTGGATAGTCTTGCTACTCTGAGTTCAAAGGATTTGTCTAATAAAAACAAAGCTTACTATTCGCTATTATTAACAATTGCCAGAAACAAAGCAGATATAACCGAAAAGAATGACTCTATAATTTCGATTGCAGTAGATTGGTACAAAAAAAGAAAAGACTACAGAAATACATGTAGATCTATTCTTTACAAGGGTCTTTTGATTAATGAAAAAAACTTACGCGACTCTTATTTGTGTTATGACCTAAAAGAGGCAGAAAGAATCTTTTATAAATTCAACATTCAGGATAACGACTTTAAGAGCCAGATTTACAGTTGCCTAGGAAAAGCTTACCTATTTAACACATCGTCAGATGTCATTCTTATTGATCCAAGAGTAAAGACAGTTGAAAGAACGGTTAAAATTCCGGAAGAGTATTTTATAAAAAGTATAAATATTAATAAAAAATTAAATAATTATAAAGAGGTTCAGAGAGCTAAACTTGAACTATCTGAAGTATATATTCAAAATAAAGAAGAAATGGCTCTTGCTCTTCTTAACTCCTTTGGTAATCCAGACACACTTACACCAAATATAAAATATGACCTTTTCGATATATTTCAGACTTATTATTCATTCAAAAAAGAGCATAATAAATCAATTGAGTGTCTAAAAAAAATGTTGGAGATAAGGGGTAAGACACTTATTAGTAAATCTAAAGAGGTCAATCTCTATAGTAAAATCGCCTCAAAATACATAATTATTAATAATCCGGATAGTGCATTATTTTACGCCAAGCTTTCCCTTAAATTTACAGAAGACTCAACAGAGAACAGTCTGCATCCAAATTACAAATTGCTAGCCAATACCTATTCCTTACTAGGAGATTATAAATCCGCATTTGAGTATAACCAAAAATACATTCATTCTTTCCTCTCTTTTCGCGCGGATATGGACAAAGACAAAGTGAAAGTTCCGAAATCATGGTTAGGAAAGAGGAGTGATAAGGAGGCAAAAGTAGAAAAGGAAAATAACAGGTTATGGATAACAGTTTTTATATTGGTATTAAGCTTCTCTTTAGCGATCCTATTCATAAGAAAGAAAATTAAAGCAGCTCAATTCGAACGGGAAGAATATAAGAAAAAGATTGTAATTCTTGAAGGCGAACTAAAAAGAACCAATTTCATAAGTCAGCTTCTCGAAACATCTGTGGGAGCTCTTCCAAAATTAGTTGATGATGTTAATAAACACGCCAACCGAAGCAGGAAGTTTTCAAGTGAATTGTCAGATGATATGAATGACACTCTTAACAGCATCCGGTCACTTTCGAAGGACAACCTATCGGTATTAGCCCATAGTGATAATTTTATTTCTGCTAATCCGAATGTGAAATACCTGACAACTTTATCCGACATGGAAATTGTTATATTAATTTTATTTGACCTTAAGTTCAGTTCAAAAGAGATCTCGGAGTTGCTCAGTAATTCACAGTCAAGTGTGAGAGCGATGAAAACAAGGATCAAGGGAAAAATTCTGGCTATCGATGACCTACCTTATGACCCTAAAATCACCTTCAATATCTTTTCAAAAGATCAAAATCACCGCGACTAAAGCGCAACAAAGCGCAACAAAAATTTTCGAAGTATCAGATAAACACTTTGTTATCCGATGAAAAAGCGCAACAAAATGTAGCAAGTTTTGTTTATGGCTTTTCTGGCAATATTCTCGTTATATTTGAAAGACAAAATTCTATGACGAGAATTTAACACGAAGATTTTACAAAACTAATTGTCTGGTTGGAAATGATAATCATGTATTTTTATAGAAACTAATTATTTAATTTATGAAAAATTTTTATTTCATTCTGTTTTTAATATTCCCTTTTACACTTTTCTCGCAAGAATCTGGGGTGCATAATCTTCCTTTAATATTCTCATTGAGCAACGACGAGCTCAGAACCCTTGTCACGTCCAAAACATCCCAGATAAAAATGTCCGAGGAAGAAATTATTAAGATATCCAAAATTATTGAAAAGAGAAAAGAAGAGTATTTCAGATTAGTTAGTAAAGTAAAAAAATCTGTTCCATTTGATGCAAATGGTAAACCGATTGGGATGGCAGATCCTGAAATAAAGCGAGAACGAGATGCATTATATAACGATGTCTGTACATCTATTCATGATATTTTTGGCGAAAAGAGATACAAACAACTCTATCTGACCTTAATTAATGAATATGATAGGAGGAATACGGAACGTTTGAAAAGTGCCGGGGAAAAAACCAAGAGGTAAATTAAGATCATTATGCGTGTCCTATTATTAGTATTTACGACATTACTTATTACTCTTTCTACCAATGCCCAACAGCGCGGTGTTGTAATGAGTGCAAATATAATTCTCTCTGTGCAGGATAGCTTGACAAAAGCTCCGCTGGAATTTGTTACAGCAGTTTTGTCAAAAATTGATAAGAACAAAAACAAAGAGATATTCACTTATGCAATCTCCGATAGTTCTGGCACTATAAAATTCAACAGAATTCCAGTGTCTGATTATGAAATATCATTGCAATACGTAGGATATTTTATGAAATTGATCCCAAATATCAAGATTGACGGCAAGGACCTCCTAAAGGGAGATAATATAAAAGACTTGGGAGTGATTAAATTGAAGGAGAATGTAAAAGAACTTAATGCAGTTACAATCAAGGATCATGTTGTTCCAATTAAATACCTGGGTGATACAATACAATATAACGCGGCCGCATTTAAACTATCTGATTCAGATGTCCTGGAAGATTTCTTCAAGAAACTTCCTGGCTGGAGTGTAGATAAAAATGGTAGAATTACGGCGAACGGCAAGGTGATTGAGCAGATCACTGTCAATGGCAGAATATTCTTTCTCAATGATCCGGTTTTTGTAAGCAGGAACCTACCGGCAAAAATGCTGAAAAACATAAAACTTTTTGAAAAGCAGTCTGAAAAATCGAAGTTTACAGGAATTGACGACGGCGCAAGGACAAATACTGTGGATGTGGCAATAAAGGAGGATATGCTTAACGGCTGGTTGGGTAATATAAGTGCAGGTGGAGGAACAGATGAGAGGTACAAAGCCAAAGAGTTTCTTGCTAATTTCAATAAATATAATCAGGTGGCAATAATAGGTAATGCATCAAATCTTAGCGAACTATCCATTATGCCAGGAGCAACACAGACAAATTCAGGCAAATCCCACAACTATTCACTTGGGAGCAACCTGAACCTTACAGACAGAAAAAACCGGTACAGTACTGATATATCCTATAAACTAAACGGGAATGACAATGTTTCCGAAACAGATATTTACAGGCTTAATTTTATCAAGGATAGCTCTTTTATTTATGAAAATAGTGCAAGGAATGAGAATAATAACGTGGCCCACAACATAAATGGAGTCATCAATATGAATGACAGTAAGAACATGATCGTTATAAAGCCGATGGCCAGATTTTCTTATGGTGATTATTCAAATTCAACCAAATATAAGATAATGGGAGGAGAATCGGGAACAATAATCAATGAGGGTGAGAGCAAGGATGCCGGGAAAAGAGATCAGGAGTCAGTCTCGACAGATTTTCAGATAGTCAGGAGAGCTAAAAAAGCCAGAAGGACACTAAGTATAAACGGAAAGCTTGGTTTTGACAGAAGTGCAAATGACGGAAGGAACAGTATTTCAGGAAGAAGTGATCAAAAATACAATATCAACAATAATTCAATAAAATTCTCTGCTTTGGTATCATATACAGAGCCAATGACAAAAAAGATGATTTTAGTAACCAATTGGGGAGTGACTTCTTCATTGTCCAAATTGAATAAAGAGACATACAATCCTGATAATTACGGAAATTTTACACAACTGGACCCCCTGCTATCAGACAGGTCAGATAATACCGAACTCAGACAGAATATTGACCTTTCCCTTCAGAAGCCAAAGGGAAAAGGAGAAAGCAGTTATTATATGATTGGCATATCTCTTCTGCCATCATATATCAAAAGAATTTCTGAGGGGGGGAATTTAGATAAATGGTTTATAAACGTAGCACCAAAAGCTGAACTCAGGATAACAACGCCGAAATTATTTCAACTCTTTCTAAATTACAATGCCAACTCCAGGACACCCGACCTTTCGCAGATTATGCCTGTTCCGGACAATACCAATCCACTATACTTCAGGATAGGAAACAGGGAATTGAAAGGCGAATATGAGCATGCTGCCAGTCTCAGGTTAATGAAGATAACTAATGTCTCCCGTGGATTGGCATCGGGTATTTATGTCTATACCAATGTCTCATATTTCACAAGTAAAATTATAAACAAATCCTGGTTTGACGATAAAGGCATACAATACTCGATGCCATATAATGACAAAGGCGATTATTCAATGACTGCAAGATTTGGGTTTGACCTCCCTTTTTTCAATGGAGTACTTAGTTGTATGAATGCTACGAGTGCCGGTTATTATAATAACATCTCCTATATAGATGGAAGCAGGAATATTACAAAAAGGGCAGTATTTGGAGAAAAAGCCGGATTAACTATAAATATTGATGATTTGTACCTTAATGCAGGAGGGTCATTTAACTATGAAAAATCAGAGAACTCAATTTACCCGGGCAAGAAAAATTCTACATGGAGAAATAGTATAGACGGAAGTCTAAAGTATATATTCCCTCTTGAAATAGACTTCCGGACGGACATATCATATCAGTTTTTCACCGGTTATACCACTCAGAAT
>CAYQPF010000157.1:0-11324 GCA_964419225.1 uncultured Candidatus Cloacimonadota bacterium
TCTTCACGATCTTCGACCCAGCTTGCAAACCTCTACTGCACAATCCGGGTTAAACAAACCTATGTAGTAGCTAAAAGTGTATAAGCGAATCTTTTGCGTTTAGACGACTTACGGGATTTGCTCGAGATATTTTTAAATATGACATTTTCAAGATTTTAAGATAATCAAAGTACTGATTTTTTTTGATGAACACCAAGGAAGGAAAAGGTTGTGTCTTAGTTATGAGTGAATAGTCATGAGTCCTGAGTAGGGTTAAAACCTATTACTTGCATACTAACACCCTAATACTTGCCTGCGGGTTTCTGTAATTTTTTTGTAATTTAATTTACATTTTTATTCAAAGATAAATTCAGATTTGCTTATTATCTTGTCCCGGAAAAAGGTGATTTTCCCAAAGATTTCATTTCTTGACATTTGCAGGGGGAAAAATAGCATATCACGTAAATATTAGTTTAAAGGAAAGTATGGAATTTTTACAGAATCCTATAGAAGCAGGTATAGTAGAGTTAAAAACTATTTCCGAACAAGATCTGAAAGATTATCACAGGTGGTTTACTCAGGAAATGGAGTGGACTAAATGGGACGCTCCTTGGGAAGAAATGGACGAGCAGTTTGTCAGGAGCTATTTAGACAAATTAGCGTTAAGATTGGATAAAGTTCCTCAAACAATAGAAAACAGACTGGAGATTTATTGCCAGAATCAACATTCAGGCTGGGTAAATTCATACTTTTATAATAAAGATAGAAATCAAATCGCCATCGGTATCGTTATTGCTGAAAACCAGCACTGGGGAAAAGGCATAGGTAAAAATGCTTTTCAACAATGGGCTAAATATCTTTTTGAAAATAGAGGAATGACTGAACTCTTTTGTGAAACCTGGTCAGGTAATGAAAGAATGGTTAAATTAGCATTAGGTATAGGATTCCGAATTATCGAGGATTCAGAAACAGTAATGGTTAATGGCCGGGATTATAAACGCTTGAAACTCAAATTGTGTCACAAGGAGTTTAATATGAAGACAAATGATACTTTGCATACAAGAAAAAAAATAATTACTCAGGCAGATGTCGATGAATTACAGAAAGTGAAACCAGAACAGATTAACTCAAAAGAACCTAAAACTGGTAATATGATTACCCAGGAAGACATTGAAAAATTGTTGGACAAGGGTAAGGGTTAATGGTAAGTGGTTAGCAGTTAATGGTTATTTGTTAATAGTAAAGAGTGAAGAGTGAAGAGAAAAAGGGGGATAAGTGAAAATAGCGGTTTTAAGTGATATACATGGGAATATTTGGGCGTTGGAGACTGTTTTGGCAGATCTGAAAGACAGAAAACCAGATCTGATTGTTAATTTGGGAGACACTTTGTATGGCCCCCTGAAACCTCTGGAGACATATGAAATGCTAAAGGCATATGGGATGATTCACGTTTCGGGGAATGAGGACAGATTGATCGTGGAAAATATGAGCCGGTATCATACAAGTAAGACTTTGGATTATGTACGGGAAGTTTTGCCGGAGGAAGCCTTAAATTGGTTGAGATCATTACCGAAAACATCAGTTCTGGATGATTTACTTTTTATGTGTCATGGTACTCCCGACTCTGATTCGATGTATTTATTGGAGCAGGTGGTTGAAACCTTTGTCATAGTGAATGATTATCGTAAAATCGAAGAGAATTTAAAAGAAGTGAGTCAGAAGATTATTTTATGTGGGCATAGCCATATCCCCAGATTTGTACAAACGCCGTTAAGGACGATCATTAATCCGGGAAGTGTGGGCTGTCCTGCTTTTGATGACACGAATCCCAGATTTCATAAGATGGAAAACTTCAATAATAATGCCCAATATTGTATGTTAGAACTTCAGAACTCCAATATTAAAGCAGAGCAAATATCTTTACCGTATAATTATGAGAAAGCTGTTCAATGTGCCAAAGAAAATAATCGATCAGATTGGGCTCTTTGGTTGGAGAGTGGAAGAGCGTAAAGGGTTAGATAGGTGTCAGGTATCAGGTGCCAGGTGTCAGTAGGGGAAGGGGAATTCGTTCTTTTTGAGAAGAATAAGACATTTTGCTTGACATTAAGGAATAAAGAATCTCATCTTGTTAAGAGTTAAGTGTTAGGTGTTAGGAGACGACAACCCATCCCCGTCCCTTCCCTTTGCTAAGGGAGGGGGGTGAAAGCAGTTCCTTTGCAAGTCCTTGCCCTTTTAAGGGAAAGGATTTAGGATAGGGTTGAAACATCGAGCTTAAATGTTAGAGAATAAAATTAAGGAGATAAAAATGAAGAAAATTGTCATTCTCATTTGTTTACTTGCTTTGGTATCGATGTCCTTGTTTGGACAGGAAGGTAAGTATGTACGCAAATCAATCAGTTCAGTAGAAGCAGTATGGGTAAAACCAGGAGCAGTGCAAAGTGGTGTAAATTTTGATGTAGCATATTTTAATAAGATGGTTAAGCATTACATTGAGATACCCCGTTTTGATTATAATCAGTTACCTCCTGCGTTAGTGAAAGATTTCATTAATCAGGCTAATGCTTTATCGAGTCTTCAACCTCAGGATATAGCAAATTTAATGGAAAAAACAATTGGTGTTCAGATAGCCACTATTTTGAATGATCCTAAAGTTCAGGAAATGCGTGGAAAGAATATCAAGAATGAATCCGCCAGTCAGTCATTTGCAGCGACAAAAGGTAAATCAATGGGTTTGACCTTTCCAGAACTGGAAACTTTAATGAATTCTGCTTTTATATATTTACCTTATATTTCCAAAATGCAAATGGCAACCAAAGATAATACTATTAATTTCCAAGTGGACGGTGGTATTGTCTGGTTCCAGGTAAAAGTAAATGCCGACAATACAGTTTCTGTGAAGCAGAGAGTTGCAGCATCAAGTTTCGGGATGAGTTCAGCCACCCCGGGAGCCAAGAATATTTTAGGCGTACCGATGGAATACAAGACATATCAATTCGGTAATGAGACGCTTCCGACAACACCACAGATTTGGGTTCAATACGATGCGGTTCAGGCCTTGGTAAAGAATTTAGGCGTAAAAACCAAAGAAATAGTTGAATTTAAGTTATCTGCTCAGGTTTTAGAAACAAAAGGTGACAGAATTGGAATCAGCATGGGTAAGAAAGAAGGCATCCATATGGATGATACATTTGAAATCATGCAGAGTTCCGAGAATGCAGCTGGAGAAGTAAAATCAACCAGTGTAGGTTATGTCAGAGTGATTAAAACCGGAGATAATGTAGCTGATCCAACAGCGATGTCTTATTCTCAGTTATGGAAAGGCAAGAATTCCGGAGTGGGTTCAGTTTTAATTGAAAAACCCAAACTTGGGTTAGATATTTTAGCTAAAATTAAGATTATGTCCGGAATGAGTATTAAGGAGAAGTTGGCTGAGGGAGAAGAACCTGTTATCTTAGATGGAACTGGTACTTCGGGAGCTGGTTTAGATGTAATATTTGCATATAATTTAGCCCCTATAGTAGGAAAGCCACAGACTTTCTTAAATCTGGGTTTTGGTTTCGGAGTCCCCAATGTGAGTGTTATAAAAGGTTATGATGCTTCCACATATTTATACTCAGGTTTTTTAGGAGTAACAAAAAAGTTTTGGATGAAGGATATGGGATTTAGGTTACAAGGAGACTTAGGAATGGACTTTTTGGGAATTACCGGTAGCTATTCAGATGAGTACACTCCTTCCTACGATTATACAATCAAATCTAATTGCCTGAGTTTAAAGCTGGAAGGCGGGATAGAATATCTTATCCAGCCAGATCTTATTGTTAATTTAGGAGTTGGATATAAAGTTGCAACAAGTCCATTATCGACAACCTTTGAAGTTGATGGGCAGACTTATTCTGCTAATACAACTCTTTTTGATGAAGTAGATTTAGGAGGATTGAATGTGAATTTTGGTGTTAGCTATTCTTTAAGCGAATTACCAATTAATTTATTTGGATTCCTGGATCCTTTTAAAAAATACTAAAAAATAGCATGAATTAAATAAAATCGACTCGTAAATTGCTTACGAGTCGATTTTTGTTATCTTATCCTTTGTAATAAATAAGGAGAAAAACAATATGTCAGAAACAGATATAATTGTTCCCCCATGTATAGTAGCTTCTACCAAGATTTGGGCGAAAGAGGTTACTGAAACCAGATATCGTTGGATCTCAGTGCAGGATTTACACACTGGGATAGAAAAGAATAAAAAGTACAATGCCCTGAGTCATTTTGGTAATGATCAGAAGATTCTGGAAGTTAAGGGGATGGGTTTTCATAAAGTATTCAGACTTACTACTTTTTCCGGTTGTTCTGCAGATGTAACAGATACGATAGCGGTGCGGATGATGGAAGAATGGTATTTATTACAGCAGTTGCAAAAAGGGCACCGAATCATGGAATACTCCATTTTTCAGAAAAATGTGAAAGAAACAATTATAACAGAAATCAAACTCATTGGAGAAAAGACAGTTTTTTCTCTGAAAATGGATGAAGACAATTCTTTTATTGGTAATGGTATTATCTTCAGGGACTTTTAGGAAAACATATGACAACTGATTCCATTTAATTTACTGAGCAGCGCAATATCCCGGAGGACGGTCTGGATGTGGCCTTTATCAAACATCTGGAATACACTTTAGCGAAAGATACTTTGACGATAACAGAACTGGATTCATTTAAAGCATTGGCGATATCCATCAGAGACAAGCTGATCAAGAAGTGGCTGAGGACATCACACACATACAAGAGTAAATCAGCCAAGAAAATCTGCTATTTATCAATGGAGTTTTTAATTGGAAGACTAATGGGAACTACTCTGATCAATCTGGACTATTATGATGAATGTGCGAATGTTCTGAAAGATTTGGGATATATTCTGGAAGAAGTCCGGGAGATTGAGAATGACATGGGCTTGGGAAATGGTGGTTTGGGAAGACTAGCTGCCTGTTTTCTGGATTCATTAGCTACAATGTCTTTACCTGCATGTGGGTATGGAATCAGATATGAGTTCGGGATCTTTAATCAGGTTATCAGTAATGGTTATCAGCATGAGACTCCGGATAACTGGTTAAGATATGGCAATCCCTGGGAGATTCCCCGTCCGGAGAGGACATATAAAGTAACTTTTGGAGGGTCAGTCAGTTCATATTATGATCATGATGGGAAGCATTATTTTCAGTGGATCCCTACAGAGGAAATCTTAGCTATGGCCTATGATTTACCTATTCCCGGGTATAAGAACAATACCGTGAACAATTTGCGGCTTTGGCAGGCTAAATCCACGAATGATTTTGATTTCGAAGATTTTAATGCCGGTGATTATCTGGCTGCAGTTGAAAATAAATATAAATCCGAAAATATATCTAAAGTTCTTTATCCGAATGACAATCTTACTTCGGGGAAGGAATTACGCTTAAAGCAGGAGTATTTTTTCGTTTCTGCTACTATCCAGGATATCGTAACAGATTTTAAGAGAGCCAATTCTGAATTCAAACTATTACCTGAGAAGACAGCAATCCAATTGAATGATACACATCCAACCTTGGCAATTCCGGAATTAATGCGGATCTTGATCGATCAGGAGTATTTATCGTGGGATGAAGCGTGGGCTATAACCAATGCCTGCATTGCCTATACGAATCATACAGTACTTTCTGAAGCTCTGGAAAAGTGGTCAGTGAATATGCTGGAAAAGCTTTTACCCAGACATATGCAGATCATTTATGAGATCAATGCCAGGTTTTTAAATGAGATCAGAAGGACCTATCCTTTTGATTTGGACAGACTGAGCAGGATGTCGATTATTGAGGAAGATGGGGATAAAAAGGTTAAAATGGCTAATTTAGCGATAGTAGGAAGTCATGCTGTGAATGGTGTGGCAGCTCTGCATACACAAATTCTCAAAGATAAGATCTTTAAGGATTTTGCTGAGTTTGAACCGGATAAGTTTCTCAATATTACCAATGGCATAACGCAAAGACGGTGGTTGAAAAAAGCCAATCCTTTCCTGTCCATGATCATTTCGGAAAGAATCACTGACGGCTGGATCAATGATCTGCCGGCATTGAAAAAGCTTGAACCTCTCATTCATGATATACCTTTTATGGATGCCTGGAAACAGTCTAAATGGCTGAATAAACTTAATCTTGCCAATTATATAAAAGAAAAACTGGATATTGTGGTTAATCCTGAATCACTGTTTGACATCCAGGTTAAGAGAATTCATGAATATAAACGACAGTTGATGAATGTTCTGAATGTGATCAGTATTTATCTGAAGATAAAAGAAGAGAAAATTTACCCGACCTCACCCAGAACAGTAATATTCGCGGGTAAAGCAGCTCCCGGTTATTATATGGCGAAATTGATCATTAAATTTATCCATGCTGTGGGAGATGTGATCAATAATGACAGAGATGTGAAAGACTATTTAAAAGTAGTTTTTCTGCCCAATTATTCAGTTTCCTTAGCCGAGAAGATAATACCTGCGGCAGATCTCTCCGAACAGATTTCAACAGCCGGTCTGGAAGCTTCCGGTACAGGTAACATGAAGTTCGCTCTGAATGGAGCTTTAACGATTGGGACTTTAGATGGGGCAAATATAGAAATGATGGAAGAAATCGGTAAAGATAATATGTATATTTTTGGTCTGAAAGCCCATGAAGTCGAGGAATTAAAGACCAGAGGTTATAACCCGGAGGCATATCTTTATCAAAATGATTATTTGATCAGGATCTTGAATCTGATCAGAACCAATTTCTTCAGTCCTTTTGAAGCAGGAATTTTCCAACCCATTCATGATCATCTGCGTTATCAGGATACTTATTTGATTTTGGCTGATTATCAGGATTATGTCAATACTCAGGAGCGTGTGATAAAAGATTATGGCTCCAAAGAAATATGGATACAGAAATCTATCCTGAATGTGGCCAGAATTGGCAAATTCTCGAGCGACAGGAGTATTGCTGAATACAATAAGCATATTTGGAAACTTCATCAGACGATTGTTTAGTGGGCAGGCGGCAGGGAAAACAACTCACCCCCTGAGATAGGTGCCAGGTATCAGGTGCCAGTAGAGAACGAGAACTCACCACCGGCCCCTCTCTTGCGAAGAGAGGGGAGTGGAATCAGTGAGCAGTTGGCAGGGAGTTATGGGAGAGTCACGAGTCGTGAGTTGGAGAGAAAAGATATTAATATTAAAGTCAACCAGGTTGACGCAAAGGAGATAAAAAATGGCAAAAATAACCTTAAAGGGAAATCCAATCAACACAGTTGGAAATTTACCGGAATTCGACAGTAATGCACAAGATGCAAAATTTACCAAAACAGATTTACATGATGTCAGTTTAAAGGACTATTTCGGAAAGAAAATAGTGCTCAATATTTTCCCCAGTATAGATACGCCTGTTTGTGCAGCATCAGTGAGAAGATTCAATGTGGAAGCCGCCAAACAGGAAAATACTGTTGTGCTTTGTATTTCTGCTGATCTGCCTTTTGCACATGCCAGATTCTGTGGCGCAGAAGGTTTGGATAAGGTAGTTTCATTATCCACTTTCAGATACCGTGCATTTGGTGATACATATGGTATCAGAATCGCTGACGGGCCTTTAGCAGGTCTTTTGGGCAGGGCAGTGATCATCATCAATGAAGAAGGAAAGGTTGTATATACAGAACTTGTTCCCGAAATAGCTCAGGAACCTAATTATGCAGAGGCTTTGAAGAATCTGTAGGGGCTAGGCTGAGGAAGTAAGGATTTTAAACTGATCCTCCCAATATTTTTGAATGGATAGAAAAATGGGAGGATCAGTTTTTTTTATTGACAATAATAATACTATGAATATAAGCTCATCTATTAGTGGTTAAAATCATTAAAAAAATATAAATGGAGGATATATGGAAAAAGCAAGAATTTTCTTAGTTATACTCGTCCTGATGATAGGATTGAGTAGCGGATTATGGGGGCAGCAACTTGGAATATATGAATTCACAGGTACTTCAACAGCAGATAATCAATTTAATTCTGTGACAGCTCAACCAGCTAATGCTGCATTTTCAACTTATACCAGAACCGGTTGCCTTTGGACTGCCGGAGCTAATTATTGGAATTCCAATACTTGGGATTTAACCTTTAATGCGGGGAAATACAATTCTTTTACTATTACTCCTACTTCCGGCTATCAGATGTCACTGGTTTCAATTGTTCTTTTAAACAGAAGAAGCAGTACTGGATCTGGCAACTGGTCAGTCAGATCATCCTTGGATAATTATGCAAGCGATATTTATACAGGAACATCAACAACCTCTGATGTAACAACGACAGTTACATTACCCGTTGGCACTTTTACAAATATATCAACAGCTATTACCTTTAGATTATACTCATGGGGAGCCAGTGCATCAGGCGGAACCTGGAGAAATGATAATGTTTCTTTAAATGGGACGATTACCCCTGTTTCTACCGGGAATGATGCAACATCTGAGGTTCTTGCTCCGACAGCACAAGTCGGTGCTGCGAATATTGCTTCAACTGTTACAGCAAGTGGGTCGGCGGTAAATGTATTCAGTTTTAAGATCAGCGACCCAGGCAGCGGGGATGGTTCAGATACACAGGTAAATCAGGTTACAATTAAAAAAGCTTCCGGAAGTGCCGACTGGACAGATCATATTGCCGGAGCTCAGCTTTGGGATGGTTCAACCCAAATAACCACAGGCACACCCGTTATTTCAGATGCAAGTATAGTTTTCCCGATCACAAGCGGAAATTTAGATGTTCCTGATGGTGATTCCAGAGAACTGACCTTGAAAATTTGGCTTAATGCAACCAATCTGGTAGATAATGCGACTATGACTTTCCAGATAACAGCTGCAGCACATGGATTTTCCGCAAGTATAGATGGATCAGGCTTTGCCACAAATTTTGCTGGTGATGTAATCGGGAATGCCATTACTATAACTTCCACTGCAACCAACCTTTTGTTCACCACAGCTCCTTCAGTTGCCTGCAGCCCTAATACTAATCTGGCAACGCCACCAGTTGTAACTGCAACTGATGCTAATGGCAATAAAGATACCGATTTTACCGGGTCTGTAACTTTAACTAACAGTGGAAGTATCGGGATGGTAAATAATGTTATGGATGCAGTGGCCGGAGTAGCAAATTTTGCCAATTTCCAGTTTACAGCTATTGGAAATGCAACTCTTTCAACAACTAATATTAGCGGTTTAACTGATGCACCAGCTACCTCTTTAATAACCATCGTTTCCCCTTCAGCAAATACTGATTATTTTAGAAGTAAACAAGCAGGTAATTGGGGAGACTTAACAACCTGGGAGTCATCCGCAGATAATAGTGATTGGCATGCATCCACATTGATTCCGGACAATAATGCAAATATAATTACAATTCTTAATGGGCACACTGTCACCGTCACAACAGCAGTTTCTGCAGATCAATTAGTTGTTGCTGCAGGTGGACAGATTACTGTTAGCAGTGGTCAGACTTTAACTATTAATGATGGCGATGTTACAGATTTAACGGTAAATGGAACTATCGTCAATTCAGGCACAATCACAAATAACGGGCAAATTACCTTTGCTTCCGGATCAAGTTATTATCATGCCAGAACGGCTGGTGCAATACCTCTTTCATCCTGGGATGTGAATTCTACATGTTATATAACAGGATTTACTTCCGGATCAGCGATAACAAATTTACCGGGTCAAACATATGGAAACCTTGTTTGGAATTGTCCTACCCAAACAGCTTGGTACAGTAATGCACATGCTTTTACTGTAGCAGGTAATTTTACGATTCTTTCAACAGGCGGTCTTGCAGTGGGTATTAATTTATTTACAACTGCGGGTGCAAGCGAAACATATAATTTTATGGGCAATGTTACAATAAACGGTGGAAAGATTACTTTAGCAAGTACCACAGGTGTTCCAACTGTAAATATTATGGGTGACTTGACAATATCAGCATTAACGGTCAACCAGTTCGATCTTGCCTATGGAAATGCAACTGCACCTTATACCGGAGTTGGTACTTACAGAAGTATTGTCAATCTTTATGGTAATTTTAATGGTGGTGCAGGTGCAACATTTGCAACAACTTCTACCGGATATCAGGGTCAGTTTAACTTTATGAAAACAGGAATCCAAACTTATACAAATGCTTCAACAACGAATAATATAGATTTTACGGTCAATAGTGGAACAACTCTATCCCTTTTAAGTAATTTCACTGTCCCAGCTTCCAGAAGCTTTGTTTGTAATGGTACCTTGAATTGTGGAACCTACAGTGTCACAGGCTCAGGGTCTTTCACCTTAGCTGCAGGAGCTACACTTATCACAGCAAATGCTACAGGAATAGCCGGAACTATTGCAGTTTCAGGAACTCAGGTTTTCGACAGCACTGCAAATTATGTTTTTGAGGGAGAAGCACCTGTATCGATACCTAATGGAATAGCTAATGATTTTACTGTCAACAATCCCGCAGGAGTAACTTTAAGTGCTGATTTAACAGTTAATGGCGATATAACCTTTACATCAGGCGGTCTCGATCTGAACGGGAACACTTTGACGCTGGCAAATAGTGATTTCTTAATCTCCGGAAATACAATAATTTCAGACTTAACTGTTCTCAAAAGAGAAGAAGCCGTTGCTTATGGTGCAGGTGATCAATCAATCAGCAAAATATGGAATATTCAAGGTACAGCCACTGTTGATCCATCAATTACTCTGACTTGGACTGCTGCAGATGATAATGGTGCTGAATTTAGTGGAAATAAAGCAAGAGTTTGGCAGTTTAATGGTACAAACTGGGTTCTGTTAGGAGAATTTGATGTAACAATGGATGCCACGAGGAGTATTACATTCCCTGCAACACTCAGTATAGCCGGTAAAGTTGACGGAGCTAATGATTATACAATCAGCGGAACAAATCAGACTTTGCCTGTTGTATTATCAGCCTTTACAGCGAATTTTGTAAATACAGATTTTGGTTGTGTGGAATTGAAATGGAGAACAGAATCTGAAACTGATAATCAGGGATTCAATGTTTACCGTTCCACCCAGAAATTGTTAAATACAGCTATTAAGATCACTCCGACTATGGTAGTGGAAGGTAATAGCGAAGGCTCTGCAACCGAATATTTATACACTGACAAAGAAATTGAAGCAGATGTGACTTATTATTATTGGTTGGAAAATGTCAATATTGACAATACAAACAGTTTCTATGGACCTATCAATGTTAAGACAGGCAGTTTTGTTCCCGAACCTTCGGCAATATCACTGACAACCAA
>CAYQPF010000158.1:0-11260 GCA_964419225.1 uncultured Candidatus Cloacimonadota bacterium
AACTTAGATCTATAACATATCATGGAATAGCTAAAGCAATGGCTCAACAATGGGGCGTGTTATGACCGGACGTGAATACTTAATAAATATGCTCAAGAAAGAAATAGCGGCCCTTGAAGCTAAAATTAAAAAGCTAAGCGAGAGATTGAGTTATGACTACTTAAAGGAATTAGAGGAGATTCAGCTTCGAGTCTTAGAGCTTGTAAAGACCCCTTCTCCTCTTAGTAAAGAAGAGTTTAATGAGTTTAATGTCCTGCGTTATCGTCTAATAGAAATTAGAAAGAGCATGAAGAAGAAGAGCAAATACTATATTTCTTGGCTTAACGAGAAATATGAACTAACATACATCAAAGACTATCTTAATCAAGAGCTGTTCCTTAAACAAGGGCTAAACAATGCTAAATAACAAATTCAAGTGTTTCAGGATGGGGACTGGTTGTCCCTACCCTAAAAAGTTTGAACCGATCCACACGGTAATACTCAAGGTTAGGCGGTTGGCCAACTGCCTAACCATCTCTTAGGAGTACCCGTGTTAAAAGGAGTATATTATGTGGAAAACATCTAAGGAAATTCAGGAGCTATACGGCATTTCACGCCCGGCAGTGTATAAGTTGGCACTCAGAGAGGGATGGAAAGAAGAAATGCGTCCAATGGAACATGGTGGTCTATGTAAGATGTATTTTGTTTCAAACGATAGTAACCACGATAGTAACCAAAAACCGATAGTAACCAGTGAAATCGATAGTAACCAAAACTCATCTTTTGATGTCGATAGTAACCACGATAGTAACTTAACGATAGTAACCGATAGTAACCAGACGCAAATTGAGAGCAATCACTTAATAAATGAAATTGACGAGAGTACTGTCAATAAAGGGATTGGTTCGATAGTAACCATTCCAAAAACCGATAGTAACCACGATAGTAACCAGCCAAAACCTACAGTAACCGGAGAAAGCGATAGTAACCAAAAAGCGATAGTAACCACGGCCAACGATAGTAACCAAGAAAATGACAAACTTTTGTCTGTTGCTGATCATGTTGTTGAGTCTAACAAAATGATAGTTTCGAACCATATCGAGAATAATCTCGACTTGGTCCCGGATTTGAGACCGAAGCGGAAAGAAATTCCAACTAAATATCAGCAGGAAGTCAATAATAAGATAGTTTTAATTCAGAGTTTTAGCAAGACATCAGGCATAAGTTACGATAAATATGTGGATACCTACAACAATGGGTTTCATTATCCACAAATTTTAGATCAATTGGGCAAGATATCGGCAAGAACACTTTACCGCTGGGTTAGTGCATACAAAAAAGAAGGTGCTTTAGGATTGGTTCCTAATTACATCAGAGAGGAAGGAAACAGAAAGGTGCCTTTTGACATACAGAATGCGATAATTAACGGTATGAAAGAGGGAAATAAGCAGAACCTAAACTCTTTGATTCTTTGGATTAAAACCCAATACAGAATAAACAAAAAAGAAATGCCCTGCTCTGACAAAACGATATCCCGCTGGTGGAATGACTTTTATTCCGAACACAGAGTTGAAATTGACATTACCAGACAAGGCGAGAAGTACTTTAATGACCATTACAATAAGAGCATTTTAAGAGACTGGAACCTTGTTGAGGTTTTAGATGTAATCAATTGTGACGGGCATCATATAGAAGCCATGATCATTGATCCAAGAGACAATAAGCCCAAGAAATTCAGTTTAATAGTCTGGCAGGATTGCAGAAGCCGTATGTTATTATCTGCAATTGTGAATCTGACAGAGAACACAGACTCTATCCTGTTGTCGCTCAGAAATGCCATTGTTAACTGTCGCGGGTTCCTTCCGCTGGTTCCATATACCGACAATGGTAAAGCTTTCAGATCGCAATATATGAAAGGATTTAAGAAGGGAGAGGAAGAGTTTAAAATTGAGCTTTCCGGAGCTTATGGAAGACTTGGGATGAATCCGACTTTTGCAAAACCTTATAACGGACAGAGCAAACCTATAGAAAGACTATGGCTTACGGCTCAGGAACAAGTTGAGAGGTGCCTTCCCTCGTTTACCGGGACAAATGCACTTGATAAACCGGCCAATATGATGAGAAATGAGAAGCTTGCTAAGCTGATTAATCCGCATAAGCCTATAACCTTAGAAGAATTTAAGATGTTTTTCGAGTTCTGGGCAATGGAAATCTATGCCAAAACACCGCACAGAGGATTAAACGGACGTACACACTTAGAAGTATTTGAAGAGGGATTGGCTAAATTACCCGAATCAAGAAGAGTGTCTCTGGAAGAGTTGAATTATATGCTTTTATCTGTTGAAAAAAGAAAGGTTTCTAAGGAAGGCATCAAGCAAAACGGGTTCTGGTACTATCATGACATCCTGATCAGAAAGGTAGGCGATGAAGTGCGTCTCAGATGGGATCCGCTGGATGTCAGATCTGTGCTTGTGTATGACCAGAATGACAAGTTTATCTGTCAGGCAGAGAAAAGAGAACTCCTCCATCCAATGGCTAAGATAGCTGAGGACGGCGGTCATTCTTTGGCTAGGGTAAATAAAGAGAACAGAGAAAAGAGAGCCAGACATAAGAAATACAGAGAACTTGGTCAAGAGATGCATAAATCCTTAAAAGACGACAGCAATAATTTGTTAAAAATACCAGTGATAGAGCAGTCATTGTTTAACAATACACCACTTATTCAAGAGCCTGTAAAGACTAAAAACCTGCTGGAAAGAGTGGAAGAAATGGGTATATACAATAACGAACCGTCGCCGATTGAAGTAACCGAAAAGCCTACATCTTCATTATATGAGGAATTGGCAAAATTTTCAGGAATTAGCATTAAAAAATAAATGGAGGTAATCATGAAAAAGAACATTGTAAGCAGAATTCAAAATGTAGTCGAGGCCGAGAAGATGATAAACTTTCTTCTTAGCCGTCCGCGTACGGAAATGGTGGGGTTAGGTTTATTTTATGGAGCTCCCGGACTAGGCAAAACGAGATATACTTACAGAACTGCACTACAAAACGGTTGGATTCCTATGAGACTAAATGCAACTTCAACCCAAAAGTCCTTTATTAACGAGCTTTATGATGCAATCCGGTATAAGTTAAATATTGGTGAACGTATCCAGGGCGGTAAGAACTTAATTTTTGATAAAGTTGTAGAGATCATGCAAACTTATGAGGACATTGTAATTGTTGTAGATGAAATTGACTATGCCTTTAAGGACAAAGCATTATTGGGAATGATAAGAGATTTGGTTGATTTAACTTTCTGTACTATAATTCTTGTTGGAATGCAGCACGCAAAAACAGAACTATCCAAGGCAAACAGCCACTATTTTGATAGATGCAACGGATTTTATGAATTCAAATCTTTAAGTTTAGCAGATGCGACTCTGGTTATTAACGAAATATCTGACATCACGATGGATGCACCTTTGATAAAGGAGGTTTTTGACCTTTCATCGGGAACAATGAGAGTCTTGATCAATGTTATTAATACTATGGAAAAAACAGCAAAAGGAAAAGGTCAGAAAACCCTTACACTGGCGGAGATCAAATAATGTCTAAGATTTCAAACAGGCAAATCATCCGAGATTATATTGAATTTCACAAGGGATATTTCACTTGTGTTCAATGTCATAACGTCACTGACCTGCCCATGCAGACGATTAGAAATGTAGTAGGTGAGTTTGAGAAGTTAGGGATTATAAAGGTTATCAGGATTGAGAAAAAAGGAACGAAGGTATATTTGAAGGTAGTTAATCCAATAAAAGGAATTGAAGATAAACCTTCAGATGAAACCTTAGCACGGGTAAAAGCACAATGGGAAATAGATAAAAAACAGACACATGAGCAGATTAGTAAGATATTAGGGATATCCAGAAGTTCGGTCTCTATGGCAATTAAGGCACTGAGAGACAGAGGAGACATCCCAAAAGAAGAGAAGCTGACACCATTTCCCATAGTCAGACCTTTAGATTACTTGAAAAACAACAATTATGAGGACATAACGTCACGCGTATTTAATTTGATCAAGGCTGAAAACAATATGTCTGCTTTCTATCTGGCTCAGAAGCTTGAGATTCCTTTATCCTTGGTCAGATCATCAATAAACTGGCTTAAAGAACAGAGGTTAATATAATGGATTACAGTAACGAAGCAGTATTAGACCCGCAGGGAACATACTTCTGGCACTTGGTGAAATTGGCAGACTGGACACGAGAAAGAGTTGAAATGCTGATGCTGAGAAAGTTTAAAGCTACTCATTGGAATGCATTAGATGAAAAGCAACGCCGTCAGATGATCGGCACAATGAAGAGTTACGCAGATAAGCAGAGCGACGTAAAAGCAAAAAAAATAAGGCAGTGCATCGGAGCGACTGCATCTGCCTTAGGATTAAGTATGGATCAGGTTCATGAGTTGATGCAAGCGTGGGGCTTTGGAACATCACTTAGAAAGCTGAACTTTCAACAAACAATGCAAGTTTATGAAAACATTAAAAAGTGTCAAGGCACGAGAAAATAAGGAGGAACTATGAGAAGGATTGAGTTAGCAGGATTAAGGATTAAGCAAAATAAGGAAGGAGGCAAATAAGATGGCTAAGAAAACAGCATTTCTCACATCACCGGAAGGAGCCAAGATTAACGCAAAACATCTTGATAAAAGTATTGTAAACAGAGATGCTTTTGTGCGTAAGATGATAGCCAGAACCCAAAGAATAGAGGCTTATCTTCAAAAGGAATATGATTTAATAACCAAAGAGTTTGATGATTATCTACAAGGTGTTGCTGATCAGTATGCAACAGATTGGCAAGGATCAGCAACACTGAGAAGCTATGACGAAACAATGGTTGTGGAACTAAAAAACCAGAAGAGAACAGGGTTTGATGAAAAAATCATGCTTGCCGGACAGTTGATTAATGCCTGGATAGACAAGAAGAAAGACTCTATCACTAATGACAAAGACCGTGAGACCTTTGAAACGGTTGCGGGTATTGCTAAAAGTGCATTAAAGACAGACTCACAAAACAAGATAGATTTCCGGAAGGTTCTGGAATTAAAGAAATTCAGTTTTAAGGATCAGGAATGGCAGGAAGCTATGAAAATTATCAACGACAGCCAAATTATTCTTAGTTCCAAGAAGTATTTCAGTTTCAAGGTTCGAAATGATAAGGGTGTAATGGAATCAATTAAATCCAGCCTGAGCGATTTTTAAGGAGGGATATCATGGGTATAATATGTGCAATCGTATTAGCAATATTTTCCGTAGCTTATTTATTGATCTTAGATAGATTCAGAAACAGAATCGGCGGGTTGCTTAAGCTAAAGGTAAATCAAGAATTGATCATTCAGATGAAAGACAAAGAAATCAAAGTTAAAGAAGATGAGATTTGCGAGATCTATACAAATAAAAAGAACATGTTGAGAAGACATGCCAGAGATATGGAAGCTGCCAAGTTTGCCCTTGAGCAGACGGAAAAGAGTCTGGGGGAAAGTCACCAGCTTTTACACCAGATGCAGGAAGAAAGAGACATCATCCTTGCCGACAAAGCCGCATTACAACACCAATTCAACGAACTACGAAAAGACTACTTCGAGTTAACCAAAAACGTATTTTACCCGTCGGCAGCCGAGGGATGAGGCGAGAAATCAGGGGGAGCAATCCCCCTGGATTTCTCTTTAGTTAAGAGTTAAGAGATAATAGATAAGTGGAGAATTGAATGACTAACAAAGAGTTGTATCAAAGAGCTGTAGAGCTGATGGGTAAAGAAAAAGTTGATTATGCTTCACATAAGTTTCTTAAAAGATTAGTGTCCAGTGGGCAGTGTGCAGTGGACAGCAAGAAAGAGAAAGGTAAGGAACTTATGCAAATTATAATTGATGATCTTAATGCCAGAGCCGGGACGAATTTCAGACTTACAGAGCAGACGGTCAGACTTATTAAAGCCAGGATAGCTGATAAATTCACGATAGAGGACTTTAAGAAGGTGCATGAGGTGAAATGTGCTCAATGGCGGGACGATGCGAAATTCAGGGTTTATTTGAGGCCTAAGACGCTGTATGCACCGAGCCATTTTGAAGGATATCGGATTGAATGGGATGTTAGAAAGGTGAAGCCAGTGGAGAAAAAGGAAATATTAGCCACCGAAGTCCACCGAATGGAACGCGAAAGGGAATTGAGAGACTGGAGAGAGTTTGAGACTTATGCGGATCTGTGGGGATATGTGGCAGGTATGAGTAAGGAAGAATATGAGAGATACCCATTAACAGAGGAGTTGAGACAACTTCATAAGAAATACTTAACCGGATTGGTTAATAAAAATATGGGAAAAGAATGGTTTGAAGTTAAGTTTAAAGATATAAAGGAGAAGAGATGAGCAACAATTATTCAGATGGCGGAGTAAGACCTTTTTATGTAAATGGAAAGATAACTAATTTTGTTCATTATTGGGACCGGGAAGAAAAGAAACTAACAATGAAATGCACTAAGTGTAATTCAATTTTTACACCGGACATTATAAATAACGGCATTGTAATTAATGGATTTATAGCAGGTTCAGAGACTAAGTGTCCATCATGTGGGTATTGGGAAAGAGATAAACGCGGAAATATAACAACTTCAGAAGATAAGGAGAATCCAAATGAAGGTTAAGCAGGAGTATATTAAGAAGTTAAAACAATATGTTTTAGCAAACTACAGAGAGAGAAAGCTTAGAATTATGGCAATGGATGCTTTTGTTACGGATATTGTCAGCATTTCTCAAGGACCACGTAAAGAAGAGATTGTTTCAACATACTTACTTGATCCATTAGGTTTAACTCAGAATGCAGAAATTAGATATTGTGATTTGGTTGAGGAGGAATAAGTGAAACATAATTGTAAAAAGTGTAAGCAAGGGGTAATAGTAAAACCAATAGCGACAGGGGAGAAGTATGTGTATTGCAATAAGTTGAAATGTAAGTGCGGGAAGGTCGTTGTTTATTGCAACGCGTTTGAGCCAGTAGGAGAAGTTAAAAAATGAAAATACAGGATAGTGTCGGCTGCGGAGTACCGAGATGTGATGAGAAGATATGTAATCGCACCAGGAAGGGAATATGTGCTTTGCGTCGGTACTACCTGCTGAATGTCGTGAGGATCAGGAAGCTGGTCTATACTCATGAGAAGATCATGGGGCGGACAGAGTTTAGAAGAATAATGTACTTTTGGAGGGTTAAATGATTCATAAACATGCCAGAGATGTGAAAGTAGTCCAACAGGTGGATATCTTTAAGAATCAGGGATTTCAGGCGAAAGACGCTATAAAATTGGTGGCTAAGAGAATGCTGATGGCAGAACGAACCATCAAGAACATTTACTACAATAAGAAAAAGGAAGTGAGTTAATTATGAGTGAAGAAAGAATTATTAATGAGGAGAAAGAGAAATCTCCGGAAGAATTGAGAGAAGAGGAAGGACTGAAGATCTTGAGTAAGATCGGGATGAATTATGAGTCACTGAGAGCTGAGTGTGATAAGATCAGAGAAAAGAAGAGCGGATTGTCATTTAGTAAAAGGCAAATGCTGCTTGAATTTGAACAGAAGTATTTTGGATGAAAAAAAACATTTGACAAGAATTTGAAAACTTGTAGATTAAACTCTACAAGCAAAACCATAGGGATAAAACCCTATCCAAAAGGGTTGTTTTTGTTTAAAGCAACCTGAATATAGCGTGAATAATTGGCTGAGAATCTCTATTTCGCGAGGGATAGGGGCACTGACCTATGGTAGTGTTTGTAGTTCTCAGCCTTTTTTTATTAAAAATTGGATCTACAAAGTCCAAAAATAAGAACCATAGGAGGCAATCATGAAGAACATGATAGCTATTAACAGCACTACTCTTGCTGTAAAAGAGTACAAAGGTCAAAGAGTCGTCACATTAAAGGACATTTCAGAAGTTCACCAACAAGCAGAAAAAGCAATCAGACAAAACTTTCACAACAACAAAAAGTACTTTGAAAAAGATGTTGATTTCTTTCTTTTGCGTGGGAAAGGCGATACTAAAAATTTTAGCACGGCTTCAAACGTCACTAATCTCAACGTCTTTACGGAGTCCGGCTATTTGAAATTAACTAAATCATTGAATGATGATCTGAGTTGGCAAGTGATGGGCTTGCTGATTAATTCGTATTTTAGAGTCACCGAACACCAAGGGTCTAGTAGGGTGCAAGTAAGCAGCAAGAGAGAGAAAGAGAATAATCAGGCAATGCTGGAGAACATAATTCCTTTGATGGATCCTCAGTTTCAGAAGATAATCTTTTATCGCAACCTGGGACTTACACAGAGAGAAACCGCTAAGCTGCTGGATATGAGTCATAGTGTAATCCAGAACATAGAAACCCGTTTGAAGATGGCCGGGCTTAATTTAACGAGACAGTCCAGGAGAATGGAAATGTTAGTAAAAACTCCTGTATCTCTGAAGGTTTTGAACGGTGATCAACCCAATCTTCCTTTTGAAGAGGTATGAGATTATGAGTCTGATGGATGTATATGATGAAATGGTAGTGGTCAATGATGCCATACGCGAATATTCGGAATTGATCACAGACCGCAAGTCTCTGGGCAGATGTGACGGAACTGTGCTGGTGGTGTTGGAAAGTGCTTTGAGACAGACTTTGGAGAAGTTTGAAAGGACTATGGAAAGTGTTGAGCAAAATATAGTTTGACAAAAAGTTAGAAGTGATTAAGATATAATTTGGAAACGGGGTGAGGGCGTGCAACTGTTTGAATCCTGTGGACGTCGGCAACATTGCACGGTGTTGTGCGGCCCCAAGGCGGAGTTTAAAAGCTCCGCCTTTTTTATTCCTGCTTATAGAAAAGAAGCCCCTCTCTTTGGTTTGCCATATAGTTGGGCTTGTCTGAAATGATGATATTGAAATACTCAAGAACAGTACCGGACATCTCGCAAATCACAATAACACCGTTTTCGTACTTCTTTAAATATCTGTTTCTAAATTTGCCGTCTTTATTTGAATACCAAGCCTCATAAGGGTTCAGTAAAACATCTTCTATCTGCCCTAAATAAGAGATTCTCTTTTTTAGATCCGATAAGTTAGTTTCTTCAAACTTGTTCACAGAATCCTTTTTTAGGATTACAGTTTTTCCAGAGCAATCAAAGACCTGTCTGTCATTTAGATAGTCTTTGGCAAAATTTAAAATTTCTTCCTTTGACATATTATCAACATTAAATCTGTTTTCAGCTTTGTTCTTAGGCACATCATCCCATTCCGGTCTGCCTGCCTCCTTATAAGTTTGGGAAACTTTCTCTGCTTTGCCATCTGTATAATTACCCCAAATGTCGTTTGTTTCACCTACGTTCTTTTGAAAATTGGAATCAACGGGAACATCCGGGACAAACTGATCCGGGTTATACTGAGATTTAAACTCATCTTCAGTCATCATTTCCACGTCACAACGGCAGTTCCATCCGTTTGGGGGATAGTTCCGACTCCAGAAAGGATCATCTACAGGGAAGACTAAGCCGTTGAGTGCTGCATGTTCATCTCTAACTCTATCATCCATAATTGCAACATACTTGAGTCCAGGGAAAAGATCCTTTAAATCTTGGATTGTTTTCCATTTCCCGGCTTCGTAAGCACTCGACATGGCAGTTTGGAAATTGGTTCTGAGATGATAGGGGTTTTCGGGTTCTAAGCCAGCCATTTTGATTTTATCGCGGAAGGTGTTGAAAGGAATACCCAGTTCAATTGCCTTATTTGCTTCAAATCTTATTGCTTCCTGAGCTTCAGTAGTAAGTACATGAGCAACTACGACGGAGCTATCGCGAAAGGCATTAAGGGCCTCTGTGTTAACCAAATCATAGCTAAACTCTATTTTTGGTAATAAGTCGTTAGCCAGTAGCCAGCGGGAAGTAGCCAGGAGAGAATTGAGAAGCTGTTTCCCCTTTCTGGTAGAGGGTTGAGGCGAGGTTCTACCTTCTTTGAAACTATCCAGAATAGACTTGTTCAAAAGCTCCACAATTGTAAGAGCCAAGTCCAAAGGGTATGGAGCCGAAATCACGTCATTATACGAATTCATCTCTTTCAGGCTGTCAGAATACTTCTTAGCCTCCTGTGCTGCCTTATTCGCGAGATTTAACGACTTTCTGTCAGTTTTAGCTATGATTGCTTTGAAAGGTAGTGTTCTCATTATGCTTTACCTGGTCTTGGAACGCCGTAAGTATCATAGAAGTAATCATCAGGAATATCAATACCGATATCGTTCTGGAGTTTGATATCTATGTCTATACGTTCTGACAGGGTAACAACCTGCGGGGTTTCCATAGTGACAGTTATCTGATCGGAATTGAAATTGATATTATTCAGAGTGGTGAAGAGTTTGGACAGAAGGTTTCCCATGGTCCGATTATCACCAGCTAAGATGTCTTTTCTGACAAGTTCGTGAATCTTGGCCTGAGCGTAGGAGCCGTTCTGGCGGTCGGTAGTGGTGAGAGTTTGACCCAGTATTCTTTTCGTAACCTTGGTTTCACAGAAGTCCACGAGATTGAAATAGAGATCTGAAGATGCTGTTTTAGTGGCGAAATCCTTAAACTCTATCTCTGTGTTTTCACTGACAACGGCTGCCAGATCAGAGCCAAGTGAACCCATAATATTATAAAGTTCGTTTTTTTCGTCTTTGGTGGCTCCGGCTTTATACTTGCCTATGCGGGTAGGTTTGCCGTAGGTTTCACAGAATTCCGCCCAGTTATTCAGAGCGAAAGACGCGAATATGTAGAGTTTTACAAGAGGCTGGAGAATAGATTTGCCAAAATTATGTTTGAAGAAACGGGGATCTTCAGTGTCAATCTGTTTATCGTTTTCGAATAATTCGACTTTATTGTCGATGATTCTGAGGTCAAGACCTTCATACTCCTTAATCGCAGAGGGATAGATGAAAGAATCAATTTGTTTGTACTGAATCTGATGAAACAGCCAGCCATAGAGACGGCCCAGCATGCAGGAATCAATGAAATCCGGCAGAAACTCTTTGATAACTTTGTCAAAATAGTCACGTTGGGCTTGAGAAAGTGTGTCGGGAAGAATGATATCAGCTGATTTAACTGCTTCGGTACGGACATCACAGGCTCCGGCAAGATTTGAATCTGAATCATAGAGCGTGTCATAGATTGAATCCAGATCGCCCACTTTGCCCAATTGTTTAGAATAGATGGCAGCGATCAGAGCGGAGGGACTAAGCTCTTTGATGTAATAGAA
>CAYQPF010000159.1:0-10879 GCA_964419225.1 uncultured Candidatus Cloacimonadota bacterium
TACCCATAGTCACAACAGGGCTTTCTGTAAATTTGGGTACTGTGTTCTTAAACATCATACAAACACCATTTTGGGGCTGACAAGCTGATTCTCGACATTGCCAAATCCTATAATCTCAGATAAACTGTTCAAAAAAAGTGTGGATACTGAATCTTCCATCGAAACATTGAATTTTCTGCCATGTTGAAAATCTTCAATTTGCTCGGAAGTTAAAACATGTATTGGATATTTTGAGAGTAAAGTTAAAGGTGATATCAGATGTTCCTGCCAATTACTTTCATTCAGATTTTCCAGATCAACTGCCCGGGAAAGTTCTACATCATCGATTGCCAATCTTGTGAGCTCAGTCGTATAAGCGACAGTATTAAGCAATTCTGCAAAAGTTTCAGATAGAGTACGGATATAAGTTCCCTTACTCACTTGTGCACTGTACTGCAAATAAGGATGGTTGTAGCTCAGAATTCTGAATTGACGGATTTCCACAGATCTCGCCTTTATCTCGACTTCCTGATTATTCCTGGCATATTTGTAAGCAGCTTTACCATTAATCTTAATCGCTGAATAGGCCGAAGGAACCTGACTCTTCACCTGCAGGATCTTCTCTACTGCTGCTTTCAACTCTTCTTCCGAAAATATGCCTGTTTCTACCGTTTCAATGAACTCACCTTCAGGGTCACCGGTTGCAGTCTTTCTCCCGAACTCTAAAGTTGCCTGATAAGTTTTATGTAAATTAGTAAAATAATCTATTACCTTGGTATATTTACCCAGACATACGATCATAAGGCCGGTAGCAAAGGGATCCAAGGTCCCGGCATGCCCTATTTTCTTAAGTTTGGTTATCTTTCTCAATCTCCTGATGATATCAAAGGATGTAATATTTACCGGTTTGTTGATTAAGAGAATACCTTTATCCATTTTATATTTGTTCTTTCAAATCCTCTATTATAATGCTTTTAACTTCCTCAAGACTTCCCAACAGCTCACATCCGGCAGCTTTCAAATGCCCTCCGCCATCATGTTTTTGTGCAATTTTCAGTACATTTACAGTCTCAGACCGGAGACTTAAACGGTAGCGTCCGTGTGCTATTTCTCTAAAATAGACTATTACCTGATTATTCCGTACGCCCTTTACCCAGCGGGTTAGCTTGGAAGTGGCATCCTGATTCAGATTATTATGTGCCAACATGTCCAGAGTCGAATGCATAAAAAGTACTTTTTCTTCAAAATAAACCTCAACTGTGGAAAGAACTTCTCCCAGAAATCTGGTCTCTGTATAAGGTTTGTTTTGAAAAAAAGCAGCATAAATTTCCCAGGGTTTCAGTCCCAAAGAAATCAATTCCTGGCTTACTTCGTATGCTTTGGGCTTGGAATTGGCATTCGTGAAATTATCTGTATCATTCAGAATAGTTGTGTAAATACAGTCTATAATATATTGTCTTTCCAAGGGGGGAAAGGTTTTCAAGCCATCCTTGAACATTTCATAAATAATGATTCCTACGCTTACTTCCTGGGGATCGAGATAATTCCAGGATTCGGGGATAGGATTATACTGATCATGGTGATCAATAGTGATTATTTGCTTTGCTTTTTCGACCAAGGCTCCGCAAGCACCGATTCTCTTCTGCTCATGACAATCCAGAAAGATGAGCAAATCATAAGCCAACTCGTTATTCCAGACAAAAGAAGACCTGCTCCCTTGCAGGTAATCATATACTGCGGGAGCAGGTTCATTTAAAATAATGGGGACGTTATAATTAAATAATATTAAAATTCTCTGAAGAGCTAAAGCTGCAGCAAATCCATCTCCATCCGGGTCCTTGTGTGTCACAATCGCCGAATGTGATGCTCCTTTGAGCATTGAAAACAGTTGTGTTCTCAATTCTGGAATCGAACTTATCCGCATGCTTTACCCGTCCCATAATTTTACATATTATTTGTCATAATCATCATCGTCATCATCACGATATTCATCATAATCTTCGTAATCTTCGTAATCTTCGTACTCATCATCTACTTCATCATCATAATCATCTTCGTACTCATCATCAAAATCTTCAGGTTCTTCTTCAGCATCTTCATCATCTTCGTCTGTTTTCTTTCTCTTGTCATCTTCAGCTTTGATTGTGGAAAAGATTCCATCAATACGGCTTGCTCTTTCTTCCGTATCATCATACTGGAATTTCAATTCTGGAATTGTTCTCATAATTTTAGCTCCTGCTATTTGTTTTTTCATAAATCCAGAACTCTTGGTGAGAAGCTTTATCAACTCCTCCCGCGGTTCAGTTAAATCTAAATTCGAAAAGAAGATCTTAGCAGTAGTGAGATCTGGAGACAGTTTTAAACTGCTGATAGCGACCCATTTCAATCTCTGGTCTTTCATGCCGGTGCGTAATGTGTTATTCAGGAGTCTCACCAGCTCTTTCTCCAATCTCTGTATGCGAATACCTTTCATTTTTTGGTTATCCTACTCTTCTACAGTTCTCTTTTTACTTCTTCAAGGGAAAAGACTTCAATTACATCATTCTCTTTGATATCATTATAATCTTTGATCGTGATTCCACAATCAGTACCCGATCTAACCTCGGCTACATCATTCTGATAATGCTTCAACGATGCCATCTCGCCTTCATGGATAACTACATCATTACGGTATAAACGCAACTTGCTCTGCTTCTTAATAGTACCTTTTTCAACAAAACATCCTGCAATTGTTCCAATTTTTTTAATTTTATAAACTTGTTTAATCAATGCTGTTCCAAGATATTTCTCCTTGATCTCCGGAGGTAACATACCTTCGAGGGATAATTTGATATCATTGATAGCATCGTATATTATTGCGTAAATCTTAATATCTACATCCAATTCCTCTGAAAGCTTCTTGGCTTTTGTATTGGCTCTGACATGAAATCCGATGATTATGGCATCTGAAGCTGCTGCCAAATTGACATCCGCCTCTATAATACCACCCACTGATTTATGAATAATATTTACTGCAACTTCACCTGTGGACAGCTTCTGGAATGAATCACAAAGTGCTTCTACTGATCCGTCTGTATCTGCTTTGATTATCAGCTTGACTTCGTTCATCTGGTTCTCTTTGATCTTTGTGAAAAGATTACTCAAATTCGTCTTAGATTGGAATTTCTCTCTTTCCTGTCTGATCAAAAGCCTTTCTGAACTGATCTGACGTGCAATCCTGTCGGTATCGACGACATTGATGACATCCCCGGCTTTGGGTACATCACTGAGTCCATAGATAATCGCTACATCAGACGGCCCTATTTCCTTGATCTCCTGACGTCTCTCGTTCTCCATTCTTCTCACATGTCCATAAGTGGCTCCACATACTATATTGTCGCCCTTACGCATCGTACCTTCCTGCAAAAGTATAGTCGTAACTGCACCCATGCGGGAATCCTTCTCTGCTTCTATTACGATACCCTGTCCAGGTACATCGTACTTAGCTGTTAGCTCTTTCATTTCTGCAAAAAGCACTATTGAATCCATTAACTCTTTGATCCCTTCACCGGTAATCGCGGAACATGTATTCCAGAGTACATCACCACCCCAGCCTTCCAAATAAATACCTTTTTCACCTAATCCGTGAATGGTCTTATCCAGATTAGCTTCCGGCAGATCTATCTTGTTGATCGCTATGATTAAATTTACTCCCGCTGCCTTCGCATGGTCGATCGCTTCTACTGTCTGAACCTTCACACCTTCATTCGCCGCTACAACTATAACTGCGATATCTGTTAAATTGGCTCCTCTGGCTCTCATTGCTGCAAAAGCCTCATGCCCCGGTGTATCAAGGAAAGTAATCTTCTTGCCGTTATATTCCACCTGATATGCACCAATATGCTGTGTTATCCCTCCGGATTCCCCGGCTATAACATTGGTAGATCTGATGTAATCCAGAATTGAGGTCTTACCATGATCCACATGGCCCATGATTGTGACTACCGGCGGTCTTTCCACCTCTTCTACTTCATCATATTTATCTGAGGTCTGATCTATGAAATCCGACCCGAATTCATCCTGGAACGCAAAGTCAAAACCGAACTCATCACTGATCATCTCCAAAGTCTCTCTGTCAAGTCTCTGGTTAATTGTCACCATCTGACCCATGGAAAAGAACTTGCTGATAATATCTGTCGGTGGAATATCCATTATCTTGGCTAATTCTGCAACCGATGTAAAATCACTGATTACTACTTTGCCTTCGATATTGACATTGGATAGTTTTTCTTCCTTACGGTATCTTTTTCTCTTTTTAGGAGCAGCCATTGTAGCTTTAATGTTTTTTGCAATTTCGGCTTCATCAATCTCAACTACTTCAACTTTTTTCTTTCTTTTCTTGGTATTCTTGATCTTAGCCTGAATATGCTTGCTCTTATCTCCTAAATCATCTGTAGTCTTCTTGGTCTTACCAAATGTAAGATTCTTTCTGGCTTCATTAGGATCAACCACTTCCGGTTTAACACCTGCTGCAGAACCTGCCGGTTTGCCTCCGGGAGTATAAGGTCTTTGTGGTGGACGATAACTGCCTCTGTCTTTGTTGAATTCACCAGGCTTATCTCCGCCTCTTGGTGTATAAGGTCTGTCACCCTGAGGACGGTCTCCGCGTGGTGCATAAGGTCTGTCACCTTGAGGTCTGTCGCCTCTTGGAGCATATGGTCTGTCACCTTGAGGACGGTCACCCTGCGGTCTGTTATATTGAGGTCTGTCACGTTGAGGACGATCTCCCTGTGGTCTGTTATACTGAGGTCTGTCGCCCTGAGGACGATCACCCTGCGGTCTGTTATACTGAGGTCTGTCGCCTTGAGGACGGTCACCCTGTGGTCTGTTATACTGAGGTCTGTCACCCTGAGGACGATCACCATGCGGTCTGTCATACTGGGGTCTGTCGCCTTGAGGACGGTCAGATCTTGGTCTGTCATACTGAGGTCTGTCACCCTGCGGACGATCACCCTGTGGTCTGTTATATTGAGGTCTGTCGCCCTGGGGACGATCACCTTGAGGTCTGTTATACTGGGGTCTGTCGCCTTGAGGACGGTCACCTTGAGGTCTGTTATACTGTGGTCTGTCACCCTGAGGACGATCACCTTGTGGTCTGTCATACTGAGGTCTGTCGCCTTGAGGACGATCTGATCTCGGTCTGTCATACTGTGGTCTGTCGTATTGAGGTCTGTCACCTTGAGGACGTTCGCCCTGAGGTCTTTCAGGTCTTTCATACTGAGGTTTATCAGGATATGTGGCCTGAGGCTTAGGTGCTTCGGCTTTCGGTGTAGGTGCAACCTGGGGTTGTTCGACAGGTTTTTCCTGAGTTTGTACTGGAACTTCCTGTGGCTTAACAGCAGGTTTTTCGGTATGAGTCGGAATATCGTCGCGAGTTAATTTAAGAGGAGCATCAGCCGGTTTGGGCTGAGGTTTTTCCTGATGCTCAACAGCTTCTGTTTCTACAGGAGCAGAAGAAGGTACAGACGGCGTTAGAGGTTTCATTTGTTCATAATACTTCTTTCTGTCATTTTCAATCTTCTTGACTGCAGCCATCTGACTGTTAAACTTGTTGCGGATCTTGTTCGTAATGTCTTCATCTAAAACGCTCATTGCGCTTCTGATCTCGACACCCAGATCCTGCAAATGTTTTTTCAGAGCTGCGGACGATATTTTTAATTCTCTGGCTAGTTCATGAACTCTAATGGACAAATTTTCCTCCTGCATAAAGCAATAATCTTAAATTAATTTAAATATTCCCTTGGCAATATTTTCATCAGTGATAGCAATCACTCCTGTTTCTTTATTAAAATATTCAGACATACCGGTTTTTGTTCCGCATTCATAATAAGGAATTTTATGCTCCTTACACAAATTAGCGAATTTATCTTTGGCCTTCTCTGAGAAATCCTGAGTAAAGAGGATTACTTTGGCCTCTTTTCTCTGAATACTCCTTTTACAAGAATCCATACCGTACTGAATTTTCCTGGCTTTCATGGCAATGTGCAGAAAATAGCTTACTCTTTCCAATTCAATCTTTTCAAACATTTCTTTTTTTCACTACCTTTTTAATCCACTTATCCATTAAACCAAGACACATATTATCATCACATATATAATATCCACGAGCATTTAATCTCTGCTTTGCGTCAATAATAAAATCATTATTAACTCTTACCATTCGAAGCAAAACACTCTTCTCACTTTTTTTCCGGCAAATCACACATTTTCTCTCAGGTACATGACCTGCATTTGATGCTTGATTCGGCATTAAAAATACTTGGCGGCATCCTTAATTTTAAGTGCCGTTTTATAACCAACATTTTCCAGATTACATAATTCTTCTACTGATGCTTCAAAAATATCCTGCACTGAGGTATATCCATGTTCTTTCAGGACATCAGCCAATTTCGGATTCACACCATCCAATTCACTCACGTGACTTGTTATTCTTCTTTCTTCGGCGATCTTCTCTTCAAATTCTGTATCTGTATATATATCAAGCTTATAATCTGTAAGCTTGGCTGCTAATTTAACGTTCTTGCCCTGTTTGCCGATGGCCAGATTCTTGTTCTTATCTGAAACAATTACTCTTGCAAACTTGCCTCTTTCTGCAATATAAACTTTCTCAATCAAATCTGCACCAATGGCATTGGCAATCAACTGCTCCGGTGATTCATCCCAGACAACGATGTCAATCTGCTCACCATGCAATTCTTTCTTCACCTGCTCAAGTCTCATCCCTTTGGGTCCAAGACAGCATCCGGCTGCATCAAGATTCTTGTCTTTAGACAAAACAGCAACCTTGGTTCTGATCCCGGGTTCTCTGATAATTTTCTTGATCTCTATATCACCTGAACCTATTTCAGGCACTTCAGCTTCAAATAATTTCTTAACAAATTCAGGATGTGCTCTCGATAAAATTACAGTTAAATCGTTATTTCTTGTTCTGATATTCAAAACATAACTACGGATGATATCTCCTATCTTGTAGAATTCATCTTCGATCTGCTCTTCAACAGGTAAAAGTGCATCGGCAAACCCGATATCTATCAGATAACCATTATAATCATTTTTCTTGATCTTGCCTACGACGATCTGATTCTTCTGCTTATCAAAATCAAATTTCCGACGATCCTGTTCCAGTTTCTTTATCTTTTTAGCTATATCTTCTCTGGCTATTTTGATAACCTTAGGTTCAAACTTAGAGATCGGTAACAAAATCTCAACTCTGTCACCTATCTGAGGATTTCTTAAATATTGTTTAGCTTCAACAAGAGACATAAAACCCATGGAATTAGAGGCTGTTAGTGATGCATCCTCTGCAACAATACGATAATACTTGGCTACCACATCATTCATCCCGAAATCAGCTATTATCTCTAACTCATTCTCCGGTTTCAATTTCTTGATGATTGCCTGCTGAAGACTCTCTATTATTATTTCACGAATCTTCTCTTTATCCAATTGTTTAATATTTGCCAATTCATTTAAAATTGCCATTAAGTTTAAGCTCATGTTGTCTCCTTGTTTTTGAAATCAAAATAAGTTCTGGCTTTTTTGATGGCTGAAAAAGGTATCTGCACCATCTGTTGATCAACTTCCACATTTACATATTCAGGTAAAACTTCCATAAGCTTACCTATAGTTACTACTTTCTTCTGCTCTTCGTCTGTATAGGATATCTTTACCAGCTCATTGATCGCACCTATATAATGCTTCTTGAACTTCAACACTCTCTCTATTCCAGGTGAAGAAACTTCCAGAAAATATTTGTCAGGAATCAAATCCTGCTCTTCAAGTATATGACCTATCTGACGGCTCACACTGGCACAATCACCCAGCGTTACCCCTCCTGTTTTCGTGATGAAAATACTCAGGACTTTGCCCTTTTGGGTACTCTTTACCTCAAAGTCATAGAAAGCAACTTCCTTCTCGACACAAACTGCTTTCACTATCTCTTCAATCTTGTCCAACATACCTTCCTTAGCTTATATGATTAAACCACTGCTTTCACAGTGGTTTACCAATATTTACCAATAAAAAAACTGACTTTGTGTCAGTTCTTATTTCTTATTTTTTCATAATTTAATTCAAACCCCTATTTTGTCAAGATAATACTGCATTTATTTTCTTACTTTTCCCGAAAATTCCTTCTTTTTTCCATCTCAACAAAATGGACACTTTTATCCCTTATCATTCCCTTTTTTAAAATAGTTAGCAATTCTCCTTCCACTTAGACTCATGACTGTGGACTCAAGACTCAAGACTTTCTCCGCAACTACCTTTTCTTCAACCCGATCTTTTCGTTAATACTATCCAAAGTAATAATCTCTGTCTGAATGATCATTCCCGGATAATACTCGTCGGGATTGAAATTCTCAAAAGATGACCTATAGATAAGTGCATCTCTGCCTACTCCAATATCCACAAAGATCCCGAAATCAGTGACATTTCGGATTACACCTTGTGCGATATATCCCAAATGTAACTCATCAAATTTCTTGATACTGTCTTTCAAAATAGGTTGTGGATATTCTTCCCGGGGATCGAGTCTTCGATAAACCAGAGAATCAATAATATCTTTGATCAATATTTCCGATTCCTGCAAATTAACCGCTAACTGACTAATATTCAAACCGGTTACCTTTTCTTTGAGCGTATCCCGATACTCCAGCACATTCCTTGTCTTCAAACCAAAGAAAGAAATCAATTTCTCTGCTATAGCATAGGATTCAGGATGGATAATCGTATGATCAAGCGGATTGGCAGACTCAGGTACTCTGCAGAAACCCGCAGCCAGTTCGTAGGTCTTATCCCCCACTCCTTTGACTTTTTTCAACTCAGCCCTGGTCTTGAAACCCTTGTTCTGAGTTCTGTATTCTACAACATTCTTGGCAATTTTCTTATTAAACCCAGACACATACTGCAATAAATACTCGGACGCCTGGTTCAAATCAACTCCCACATAATTCACTACAGACTCCACTTCCAAGGCAAGTTTCTCCTTGAGGATTGTAGGTGATATATCATGCTGGTACATACCTACCCCGATCGACTCAGGCGGGATCTTCACCAACTCATTCAGCATATCCTGGATACGACGGCCGATAGAGATAGCTCCTCTAATAGTCAGATCCAAATGAGGAAACTCATCTCCGGCTGTTGAAGATGCCGAGTAAACAGACGCACCAGCTTCTGAAACTATCACATACTTAATCTTGGCTTCAGGGATTTGTTCTATCCATTCGATAATGAATTCTTCCGTCTCATGCGAGGCAGTACCATTCCCGATGGCAATCAACTCAAAAGGGTTCTTGGCATACAATTTATTCAGCAAATCAGTAGATTGACTTTTACTATTCTGCGGTGGATTAGGAAATATGTTCTGGTAACTCATAAACTGACCGTTCTCATCAATCACTGCCACCTTACATCCGGTTCTAAATCCGGGATCCACTCCGGCGATAGCACACTTTTTCAGAGGGGGTGTCAGCATCATGTGCCGTAAATTCTTCTGAAAGATCTCGACACTCCGCTTTTCAGCTCTTTCTGTCAGATCACTCCTGATCTCTCTCTCGATCGAAGGGAAAAGCAGTCTTTTGTATGAATCCGACATCCCTTCAAACAATTCAGGGAAATAGGCATGAAAATCTTTTATCTGGATCGAAGAAAGAAGATACATATTCAAGCCATCCACACCATCGGTGCCTGTCTTACGCAGAAGGAATTGATCAAATCTCTCCCACTCCAGGGTCATCTTTGTCTTGATCACCTTTTCTTTTTCCGCTCTGTTGATCGCCAGAACTCTCCATTCCGGCAGATTATATACTGACCAGGATGCGTCATAATAGCTTTTATAGATCTGTTTATCATCAGCAACTTTTTCATTTCTTTTAGTATGAATCCTGCCATGCCGTAAAATGTTTTCTCTGAGGATTTCTCGGATTTTCAAGTCATAAGAGAATTCTTCGGCTATGATATCGAGGGCTCCTTCCAGAGCCTCTTCCACGGTATATACACCTTTTTCTTTGGAAATATATTTCTGAAATTCTTTATCATTGCGTTGTTTACTGGTTCTGATGAATTCTGCTAAAGGTTTCAAACCTTTTTCCACTGCCACATCTGCCTTCGTCTTTTGTTTCTTCTTATAAGGCAGATACAGGTCTTCCAATTCTTTTAACGATGTTGCTATGTTTACTTGTTTACTCAACTCGGGAGTTATCTGCTCGGAATTTGTCAATGACTGGATTATCTCCTGCTTACGTTCAGCCAGTTTATTCTGATAACTCAAAGCTTCAAAGATATTTCTGATCTGAATCTCATCCAAAGAGCCGGTACATTCTTTTCTATATCTCGCTATAAAGGGTATCGTCTTATCATCATTGATCAATTCAATGGTTTTATTGATTTGCTCCAAAGAAATCTTCATCTCCTGAGCCAGATTATTCATCCAATTCATTTCTTCTCCTTGTTCATCTGCTAAATTCCACGATTATATCACCTGCAGATCTCTTCTCCTGTCTGTGTAAGTCCGTGATAATCCGTTTCCCAAACTCTCAACTCTCAACTTTCAACTATTTCAGCCTTTCCTTCATTGTTTTCCGGGACAGTTTCTTCGTTCTATTATCAACTTTGATCGGCATGATCAAGAGCGGGATTCCATCATAATACAGTTTTTTCTCGATCGTAAAAGCAGTATAATTGAATAGCCCCTGGGTGAAGATCGTTTCATTTCTGAATAATAACTGACCCGCAAACACGATGGAGTTAGGATATTTTGCCCGTACATCCAAAAGAAGTTTATCGATTTCTTCAATAACATTGACCCCCAGGGAATAATAAGACTCAGAATAAAACCCTGATAAATGCATGAAATAGA
>CAYQPF010000160.1:0-10812 GCA_964419225.1 uncultured Candidatus Cloacimonadota bacterium
TTAATGTACCGATTTTCAGTTCAAATGCGTAATTCCTGTTCCAATTGTAGAATCAAATTCAATTTTAAGACACGCTCTAAGATGTCAACTTCTCTTATGAACAAATTCAATAACTAGGTACAAATTTAATGGACTCAACTACATTAGGATATTCAGATTTTGGATCTTTTTCACGCACGAGTTTAATAACTCCAATGGATTTATCCACAATATGTTCATTATCGGTTTTCAACATTGTAAATCCGGTATGAACATCTCCGAACCCAATTAAAAATAAATTATACTCCGTTTTAGTTTCATCAAAGCTTCCTTTTATTGGAATTCCATATACGTCGATACAAAAAGTATCGTCTTTATTGTCTAAAGTTAAGTAGGTATGTTGTGGCAATCCAGCAACAAGCTTTAAAACAAGCAACAAAACTATAAGTACAACTACTTCTCCTTTTTCTATAAAAATACCTCCTGATTCCTACGCTACCTTTCGGGACTAACTTTTTATTAAAGTATATCCACATATTAAAAAAGAAATATTTCAATATTCCTAAACATATTATGTTAAATAGAAAAACTTTTCATTTTACCCACTTTTTCCCATCCCATATCTTCCAATACATAAGCTTCATCGTGTATTTCAACATCAGTTCTTCACAAGAATTTATTTCATCATATTCACCATTCTCCCCAACATTACATCCTTTATCGTAGGTCTCTTTTAAGCAGATTGCATACCACCCTAAGAAGTGAATGAATGCTTCATTTCTTGACATCCCAAGATTCCGCATGTAGAATTTGATGCATATCTCCTGATATTGATCCTGCCTAGGGAGCCAAATATACCCGGAGTATTCTTTAGATGGATATCCAAACAGTACTCTACTTTCTCCATCCGCGGGATCAAAAATATAATCTCCGTTTTCAAAGTTCCAGAGATGCTGGATTTCCTTTGCAGATTCGCACATTCTTACGTATTTCTCTGACGTATCCACTGAACCATCCTCATAATACGTCGTGCGGTAATAATCTAAAAGGCGTATCCGAGCTATGTGAAAGTATTCAGATGAAAAAGATCATACTTCCTAATTATGTGGCTTCTTGAAAAAATTAATAAAGGAAGTTGAAAAAGTGTGATTCCAGAAAAGATACAGAAAATAGAAGAAGCCTTGTTGAGAGAGACGGGGTGGTTGTGCCCCGTCTATATGAATATATTTTTTGACGCAAAGCCATGAAGCGTCACTCTACTATAAGCGTCACAACTATTTAATTCTTTTTACAATGTAAATGGGTGGAACATACAAACTCAACTTATTCCTAAAAAATAGTAGGAGAGACAGGTGGACGGAAGAAGACTGACTCTTCCGCCCAAGCTTGAGGTAGACAGGTGTGATCCTGTCCAATTATGAAACAAACCCGCAGATTGGGTCTACATAACAATATCAGTTTCAAACTATTTAAATTTTATTTCAAAGAACTCCGTGGATTTTCCACAGTCTTTGCAACAACACGAAACCCCCCTTAAAGCGACAGTCAATTTATTAATGAATCAGCTTCTGTTGTGATCTAGATATCCTAGAACGACCAAACCGCTTGTCCCAATATAATTAACTCATAGGAAAACCTCAAAACGACAGAAAACAGATAAATGGGAATAAGTTACCTTTATGTTCCAAATGTTACATCGGTGTCACCTAAAAATCGAGCCTATCTCAAAACCCATTTTTGTTTCCATATCCATAAGAATTTCATAACTATTTCCCAGATCAGTAGCTCAATTGATTATTTCAAAATCGAGATTTAAAAAGCAGTTTTAGGGTTTTGGGATCAGCTCAATAAAAGAAGAATTGGCTGTCCCCAGGAATTAATGACAGTCATCTTGAAGAGAGCTTTACGGGAAGTATGGTATTATCTTTTGAGGTGTTATCTCCCCGTAAGGTGGTTTGATTTGTTTGGTAATTTTATGGCAAGCCTGCAACCCAGAAAGACAATTTATTATTTATTTCGGCTCGTATATAAAGGGTGATGATGCTTTTTTTCACAAAAATACTGGTGCCGTCCCATATTATGTATTGCTGTTTATGGGTAAGTTACAGTCAAAGCGAATTCAACCCATCGCATTAATCTATTTTAACCTATTCTCTTGTGATTTTAAGATGGATAATATAGGTATATTTGACGTCCAAATCCTACGTCTTTTGTTCTGACATTTGACAATGACCGTTACTAACATAACAGTTTGTTGACAATACATACAAGCAAATAGGTAGATTTCCACACACTTTTATTTCTTAAAGTTCATAAGTCACACTGGATTATCATATACTGATAAGGCGGATTTTATATGTCTTATTTTGATAAAAAATTTGATATACACACTCTTGAATCTAATCTAGGAGAAGCCCCTTTTTTGTGCAATGCCATTGGGTACGACAATATAATCAAGAAAGCTCTGTCAAATCCAGGGATTGTAGCAATTACGTTTGGCAATCCATATTATGAATACCAACGCCATTTTGAAAGTATATTCCGAAGTATAAAACAATATGGTATTCAGTACAATATTAATAAGCTTACAAAGGATCTATTGAATCCCAATAATGATACCTCTATTATGACAGAAATAGAAGTAGCTGCTAAATTAGCACCTTATTTTAAAATAACACCAGAATATCCCATAGATCAATCACAAAAAGATTCGAAAAATTTGGATTTGTTGATTGAAGATAAAAGTAGTGGTGAGAAAGTCCTCATCGAAATAGCTACAAAACGTTTTGAACATGAGGCTACCGAAGAAGCCACTGTTTTTTTTCCAGGGCTTAAAGGAGGTAGAGGGTATACAATAAAAAATGGGTGTTATAATAAACTTGAAGAGCAACTAGGATATATTCAAAGTAAAAATATCGATTTAGAATTACCGTTAATACTTTTATTTAAAGATGAAGAGATTTATTATTACAGTAACAATATTCCTTTGCATGATTTGGATGTTGCAGCTGCACTATATGATAATGAATATGGATTTTATCTTGAGGAAAATATTAATTTTATTAGCACCGTAGGGGTTTATCAACTTGCATTTAATGATAAATATCAATTCTATGGAAGATTATATAATCCGCCAACGACTACTTTATACAAAATAAACCCTGAATTTGAGAAAAAGTTTACCAATGTATTCTTCGATCAACCACCTTACTTGAGTCACTGAAATAGCCACCATTTATTTGAACTTAATGGCACGATATCTTTTTACTTGTTTATTTTCAGCCTCTTGAAGCTAGTGTCTTGTCAACAGCAAAATATTGTATAAAAACGATTACAATTATTCGGAATTGTTGAATCGTTGAGGATTGACGCGACACTAGTTTAAATACGTTTTCTACAGAGCCACTAATTTTCCATACAAATAGAGCCTCTATTAGTAGATTAACTTAGCTTGCTTTTCCCGATTACAACTTTTATGAACGACTTTCAAATTAAGAAAACTATCTCTACCACCCAAAGCTAAGGGATTGCAATGGTCAACTTCAACTTCATCTCCAACATAGAGTTTACCTTTGCAAACTGGACAGATGTTCTCTTGTTTAAGAATTAAATTATTTTTCTCGTCCTCACTTAATTTTATTTTCCTACTTTCAGTTTTATATTTATCCTTAAACTGAGCAACCTTTGCCCTAAAAAACATCACTACATCGGTATTTTCATCTGCATTTCTCATACCTAAATATATATCAGATATTTCCTTTTTCATTTCGCGCCGATGTTTTTTAACCATTTCCATTTTTATATCATACAAGATAATCCACAAAGAATAAAACCCTTGAATTGTCCTCCGTGTGCCTTTTTTATGCGGGCTAAACAAATTATTTAGTTCTATTTTCAAATAATCTTCCAGATTTTCATTCAATACATCTTTATCCAATAATATTAATTTTAATTTCCTTATAAAGCTTTCAACATTTTTAATTGAACCAATGAATTTCTTTTTATCAGATTCTTTTGTAGTCACTGAATTAAGAATCCTTGTAAGATCTGGCTTCTCTTTTACCCTAAGATATATGTTGTTTTCTTTTTGATATATACTTAAAAAGCGGCAAGAAGTTATATCTTCTACCTCTTCATTATCTTTTTTATATTCTAAATAAGACAATGCAGTGTATAATTCTTCGTTCTCCATTCTTGTATCTGTTTCTGAAATCTTTAAATAAAACCATGAAGAATGTGTTTTTACGTTTTCTTTTATGGTACTAATTACTTGTTTATCTACATACGAGTTCCACATTTCAAAAGAGTTGTCCTTTATAGGATAAGGTTTGTTATTCAATCTAATAAATAAATCAATTTTGTCAAAGTTCGGATTCATCTTTTCTTCAATAAAAACAACTGCTAAATTGAAATCTAATATTTTGTCCGTTATTTTAGAATCTAGCTCTCCATATTTTTTTCCATTGATATCAGACAAAATAGTAAGTCTCTCTAGTTCAAAATTATTTTTTTCAGATGTTACCTTATTACCATTTTCATCTGTGAACTCTTCACCGATAAACCCTAATATTGATAGGATTCTTTGTTGTCCATCGACTACTTCATTAATTCCACTAATTGCTTTATATATAAAAATGGGTGGTAATTTTACACCTAATATAATACTCTCAATTATTGCGGATGATTTCACTTTGTTAATGACTTCTTCTCTTTGGTACGGAGGTCTTATTAAAAATTTATCTCGGTTCATCTGCCTGCATATATCCTCGATTGTTAAAGAAGAAGGTTCAGGTTTATTTAATCTAAGATGTTCAAGTTTTTTAATATCGTCTATAGGATCATTGTCTACTTCATTCTCAGCAGTTGTTTCTTTAAAAATAGAATAATCATCCAAATATATGTTACATTTTATGTCTAATTTCATTTCGAAATACTTTGCAACAATATTATATCTTTCATTTATCTTTTTATAAAAAAGAGCCTCTATAAGGGAAAATTTATCCTGATTTTTAATAAGATATTCAGCATAATTCGAAATAAAAGAGTCCTCATCACAAGGACTGATTGTCTTAATTTCATGTTCTAAAATTGTTAACATCCAAAAAGTGCATTCAAAAACTAATTTATTTAGATATAAGTCTGATTCATTTTCAAATAACTTATATCTCAAGGCAACTAGAATATAAATTTTATTTTTGAATTTAGCATAGAAATCTTCTACATCTTGGGTATTATTAGATAGTATTTCATAAAATTGTGTGAGGTAATCTGCCCTCCCAGATAGAGTTGAATATTTTTTTATAGGAATATTATACATTACCAATAGTTGGCGGACTCTAGACATCACCTTATCCAATGTACTCTTCTTTCCAACTTTAGCTTGATCTCTGTCCGTAAAAAATAGAGTTAGTACATGCATATACGTATCTTTATCTTTCTTGAGATTATCTTTAAAATATTTTGTAAGATCGTCATTAATATAACTAGCATTTTCAATTTCAGAGTTTTTAAGAGGAGTGATGCCTGAATTGTAACGCCTGAATATTTCTTTCTTTATTAAATCTTCCTTTTTATCATCTAATTTAGGCTCATTAACAATGCTAAACTCTAATAACCTTATTTTTGTATCCCAAAAAATTTCTTTTATTTTTGAATCTAAATCTTCGAAACTTTTATTTTTCAATTCACTAAGACTTTTCAATCCATTTTTCGAGAGAGTCAATTCCCTATGAATAAATTTCTTAATAGTCTCGTATCGCTGGCGACCATCTATTATCTCTATTTTTTCTTGATTATCAAAAAAGACAAGTGGCGGTATCTCGGTACCCAAAAGAATACTTTCTATAAAATAAGTTGCTTTGTCTTGATCCCATACATACTTTCTTTGATAATAGGGAGCAGAATCTATTTTATCTTCAAATCGTTTGTTGGCAAATATAGATTCGATAGACATTACCTTGGATTCTGTTTTCAAATGATTTTTAAAAATATCATCTATCTCGTTTGATTTTAAAAAAGCTGCATCCATAAAATTAGCATCTCACTAATTCCTTTAACATTTATCTAGATAGTAACTTACGCTTATCTATTTTTAAATTTTCGCTTTTGAAGCAGATCGAAAGTATTGGGAGTAAATTTAGAGTTTTTATAAAAATAATTGACTAAAAAAGTAATACATTATGATAGAAGTTTCTGTATTCGGGGGTATTTTCATGAGCCATAATTATTGAAAATTTGTAAAAATAGAGTTAGTTTTCTATTTCTTTAACCCCTTAACCCTAAAATTTAACCCCCAACATTAAAATCTGCCTCCTAAATTTTAAAACTTAGACCTCATCTCAAAAATTTAAAACTTTTCTTAGGTCTTAACCTGACCCCCAGAAACCAAGTTTTTCCAAGCTTTAACTCGCTCCAAAACATGGCTGTTAGGGTAAAGGGCTTATTCACATTTGACATTTTGTTTCATGTACATCTATCCCTCATTTCCACGCATATACATAGAAGGTCAGTTTAATAGAATTACGGCAGAACAAACATAACAAATTTAATCAAGTAGTATATATTTATTTAAATTAATGACAACTTCGTTAAATGACATAAAGAAGTGTTGCATGACACCATTGTCGATAGACTTTGAAAAAGTGGCAGAGAAGAAATACCACAAATGGCTTAAAGTGCAATGCGAACGACTTCATGAGCAAATAAAGAAAGATGGTCGATATGGTTACCGTTTCTTTAGTGGTAGCCGTTTCGTGTATGCTGTCAAATTCCATCATGATGATACATATGATGTTTACCGACTAAATAAATCTAACAATAATAAGGGCACGTAAAATAAAGGCAAAAGATCGAAAATCGTGGGATATTTTAAAAAATGTGTTTGAGTAACCAAGAAGGTTTTCAGAAAAAACAATAGCTAGAAAAACTGTGAAAATTGTATGGACATCTGCAGAAAGTGGAATACAAATAGACGTTTTTAATAATAAAATAAAAAATGTTACTAATAAAAGGAGTGAGATTTTTGAAAATAGTCAAGCTGAAAACTATAGATAAGTCCAAAATAAAGTATAGAAAAGTAATAGATCCAAGTAATACTGATAGTGTTTTCGTACCAATGGTAGGAGAAGGTGGGGATACTGATTATATCTGTGGAAATTGTGATAGAAAACTTGCACAGAATGTTTTTGAGGGTCAAGTTACAAAAATAATTGTAAGATGTCCCGATTGTAAAGAATATAATGAATTTGTATAATAAAGAAGGCGCCGGAAAATCCGGCTTTACATACCACACAAATCGGTCATCATGTCAAATGGAATATAATATCACGCCCTTTCTGTTTCCCAATGTCGTTTTTCCATAGAACTGCGAGCAATGGTTAAAATGATCTTAACCTCTCACTTCATTAATGATTTTACCATTTTTATCCCTTTCTACGAATCGCATATCTTTTTTATGATACCGGATCTTTATTTTACAGTGTGGGCAAAATTCTTTATTAGAGTAAATTACACAATTTATAAATGTTTCCGAGTCCCCGCACTGCGCAATTTTTGACCGAAACCAGTTTCCACAATTTTTACATAAAATTTCGCAGCTTTGAGTACTATTCTGTATTTCTTCTGGTGCATTAAGGTATACCCCCCTTACTTCACCAATAATAGGTTTTGGATTATTTGAAGTCAATTTGAATTCTGTGTCAGGTATACTTGTGGATAGTGGAAAGTTTCTTGGCATTAAATACCTTAATTCTCCTATTTTTGGTTTTGAAATCAGTCTTTGATACGTTAGACGGGCGTATAGCTCATTATATGATTCCCTTATCTCTAGATTGTAATAAGTAGCACCTCTAAGAATTACAGGAATATGCTTTGAGTCATTTGAAGAAAATATAATGGGAATAAACTGAGTATTTTCAAGTTCTGCGTCATATAACCTTTGTGTTATAATTCCGCCTTCCCAATTTGCACCACGTCCTTTTCCAGTCTCGTCTTTACCCATAAACCGTTTTCCATATGTTTCTGTGCATACGACAAGAACAAAATCAGACTCATCAATTTGATTAAACATCCAACGACTCCATCCGTTAGAAGGAGACGTTTCGTACTGATCTATATTGCAATCGATTCCTTCATTACATAACCTGTTTGAAAGTTGTAAAACATGTTCCTTATGTTCTGGTGAATCGTGACTATAGCTTATAAAAACTTTCGAACTTCTTGGATACTCGAACTCCATTTTTATCTCCTAAGGATGAATAGACAATATTCTGAAAAATATGTAGATCTAGTTGGCTTTATATTTTCTCTTTTCTTGACATAAAGAAAGAAAATTCTTTTTAATATTTCGATTCGATTTAATTTTTCATATATATTTCCTAATTCGGGTGGCTTTGACCAAAAATAAAATTATATTAAGTTTAAATTTAAAGCTCTGCTAATAAGTCATAGGCAAAACACATTTACCTTTTTTGATAGTGGTGTATAAGCAGGAGGATCAAGACAAAAGTGATAGGTTCGTTAGTGACTGTTCTTCAATACTTTTTAATAGGTCGCGTCACTAACGAAAATAAAAACATTTCCCTGAGCATCTTCCACAATTGAGCCAGATGCCCGCCATATGGGTTTCGTCGACTAGATGGACTTTACTAATTAGAAACAAATAGAACGATTTTTATATGTTTTTCACGTACATATGGTTGGACAATGAGTCTCCACCGTTGTGGAGACAGTATGCCAAATGTAGCCGAAAAGGAATCCGAAACAGAATCCAAAGAGAGTTCTTTAGAAGCTCTTGTGAAGGTATTAGAGACGCTTGGTGATGTTGTCATAGATATAGGGTGTTTTATAAAAGCGATTGGGAACTTCATCATATCACTCGACGACTGGTATAGGATTTCCATGGGCATTGTCGCTCTACTGGCTCTCCGATCTTTGTTGGGCTTTTGAAAGGGACAACTGCCCTAATTTTTTATAATCATGTACTTTTTTTCAACTCATTTTCGTTCTTCCATTGATATACCCGATTAATCAGTGAACTAGCTTTGAGTACACTGTGAAAATCATAGAATCTACCTGTAAAATCTAAGCGAACCCAACAGATTGAGCCACATCCCCTCCATTAAACGCAGCGTATCAAGGTGGTATGTTTCATCTCAACTATTGGACAATCAAAATACTTTTATGCCAACTGTTGAATATATTATATATGTATATTCATATGTTAATTATAAAAAGTTACACAAGGGGGTGAAAAAATAGAAACTCCGAGTGAGATGCGAAAAAGAGTGGAAGAGGAAAGACGAAAAGAAGACAAAAGAAAGACCGAAGCCACAAACGCAATGATACGAGCTACACGGGTATAATAAAAGACCTACTTAGAGCTTATCCGAAAAGTGGTTACCTACTAAAGCTTTTACAATCTGCAATATGCAAAATCAGAACGGGTACTCTGAGATTATAGACCTATGGTGACTTTTCAACATGCATTGCTGACTTTTAGGATAGGCTATAAATCTGAAAAAACGAGCACACACCCCATGTTTTAAAAAGATCTAGAGAGATTCTTGTACTTACGTTTTTCAATAACTCACCCCACGACCAATTTTTTCAATTTAAATATTCCCCGAAGAGTATACAGAACTCAATACCGTAAATTTTATTATGATTGTTAAAGTCTTTTATAAATTATCAGAACATAATTTAGGACTCAGTTCCAATATTTAGTGATTTTTGCATTTTCTGATTGAAATATTGAATTTCCAAGATGAATCCAGTCTTCCATCAAACTCATATTTGAGATCTTAAGGTATCAATTAATAGGTAACATTCACAGAATTGCGACCATTTTCAAAATCTAATGATTTTTAATTTTAAGTTCATCACTAGATTTTGGTACTGAGTCATTCAGGAAGGAAAATAATAAAATACATCAAGGGAAAAGTTTCTTTTTTACGTATTCTGCAATTACTGCAGCAATAATGGTAATAATAATGGCAAAGATTGTCGTTTCACTAGGCAAGATTGAGACTGAATTGTCTTCTGAACTAACGTCAATACTATTACGACCTCCAAAAACTACAATAATATCTGAGAGAATGTGAGGGAGTAAAGAATAAGTTTCATTAGATATTGGAGAAATGTAATTGTTATTATTGCTATTGTCATTATTATAACAATCACTACTAAAAACAGAATCATCTAAAACAGCAAACTTTTGAATGCGGTTATTATCAAATTCAGTAACGAAAACATTTCCAGAAGAATCTACTGCAACACCGCATGGATTACCAAGTTGTCCATTGCCTATACCCTGTTTACCCCATACGACAATAAGGTTGCCATTGCTATCGAATTTTTCAATCCGATTATTACCCGAGTCAGCGATATACACATTTCCAGAAGAATCTACAGAAATACCACTTGGACTATTGAATTGATTATAACCACTTCCTTGAGAACCCCACAACATTAGGAATTTATCACTATCATCGAATTTTTGAACTCTACTGCTGCGGTCAATGACATAAATGTTATTATTAGAATCAATAGCTATACAGTATGGATTTTGGAATTGCCCATTACCAATACCCAAAGAACCCCACTGATTGATAAAAGTACCATCACTACTAAATTCCTGTATTCTATTATTACCTGAATCAGCGACAAATACATTTCCTGAAGAGTCTACAGCTACGTCTCTTGGATTTTGGAATTGCCCATTACCAATACCCAAAGAACCCCAGCTGGTTATATACTTCCCTTCACTCGTGTATTTATCTATTTGGTTGTTATCGCTATCCGCAACATAAACATTACCTGAAGAGTCTATTGCAA
>CAYQPF010000161.1:0-10791 GCA_964419225.1 uncultured Candidatus Cloacimonadota bacterium
AGTAATGATTCTAACATTTTTTTCACTTATAATGCCACCATGGCTATCAATAATATCCTCTTAGGATTAGATTATAAACGTGTTCTTATCTCACCCATGGAACATAATGCCGTAACCCGTCCTCTCTGGATGCTAAAGGATAAAGGCGTTGATTTTGATGTACTGCCCCATTTTCCTGATGGATTGGTAGATGTGGACTTAATTACACCGGAACTCCTTATTGATGTGGATATGGTTATTATTTGCCATGTCAGTAATGTGAACGGTGTGATCCAACCCATCAAACAAATAAAAGAGAAAATCGGAGATATTCCCCTGTTTGTCGATGCTTCTCAATCAGCCGGGCATTATAATGAATGCGTTGACGAATGGAAAGTAGATTATATGGCATTCACTGGTCACAAAGGCCTGTTAGGACAAACTGGAATCGGTGGCTTCTATGCCCGTAATTCCTCAACTTTAAGGCCTTATATCTATGGTGGGACCGGCAGCTTTTCCGAACACTTCGACATGCCACCCTACATCCCGGATAAATTTGAAGCTGGAACTCATAATGTGGTTGGTATTATTGGACTGATGGCTGCTCTGGAAAATTATCCACTCGTTGCACATCAAAAAGAAGATTATGCAGAATTACTCGACAGTATCAGACATAATTCCAATCTGATCTTATACTGTGCAGAATCTTTTGAAAATCAGTCTGAAACTTTTTCCATTAACCATACAAAAATGTCCAGTGCTGACCTGTTTCTCGTATTGTATGAAAACCATCATATTGAAACAAGACCAGGATTACATTGTGCACCTTTGGCTCATAAGTCAATCGGGACTTACCCCGTAGGTACTGTCAGATTTTCTTTATCACCTTATCATACAAGAGAAGATTTGAAACACCTAAAAAGTATTTTAAGGAGTATTTGATTGAAGTATATCGCTACTTTTAACACCACTCACTTACTGATCAAAGCAGAAAGAATATGTTTACAAAAAAAACTTAAAATTCAGATCATCCCTGTGCCCCGCTATATTTCATCTGAATGCGGTATGTGCATCAGAGTCGATGAAGAATTTAAAGATCAACTGGAAATGATCTTGTCAGACAGTGAAATTGAATTCAGAATGCATATCTTCAAAGAAGGATGAGTATATAATTATTAATTGTAAATTATGAAATATTAATGAAAGAGGAAATGCCTGTGATGTTGAACCTGCCTTTAGAGGCATTGATATAGTTCAGATATCTTCCAATTGCACCGAAGGTGCATACTCCTTTGGTAGCCGGTGGTGGAAGCCACCGCGTTAAAATGCATTCATATTCGCCCGAAAAGGGCGTACAATTTAATTAGGTCCATGCCTCTTTAGTCTGGTTCCATATCAGGCATCAGGCGACAGTCTGCAGGCATCAGTGGGAAAAGGAAGAGGACAACCCATCCCCGACCCTTCCCTTTGAATAAGGGAAGGGAGTAAAAGCAGGTGATGTAATCTGCTGACGGAATTTTGTCCAGATTAAAAAGCAAAGCTTTTTTTGTAAGTCCTGGCCCTTATTAAAAGAAAGAATTCAGGATAGGGTTGAGATAATTATTAATTAGAGAAGGAAAATAATTTATGTCATATGATTTATTAAAAACAGTAGAATATGGCGGATGTTCAGCCAAATTATCACCAGGTCAGTTAGAAAATTTGTTAAGTTTTATTCCTCAGATCAAAGACTCCAACATCCTGGTTGATATCGAAACTCATGATGATGCCGGAGTTTATAAGATTAATGCTGAACAAGCGATTATCTTTACTACTGATTTCTTCCCTCCTATCTGTTCGGATGCACGGACATTTGGCAGAATTGCTGCAGCAAATTCTTTAAGTGATGTTTATGCTATGGGTGGAAAACCCTTATTAGCCTTGAATATAATGCTTTTCCCCTCCTCTCAAATTCCTCTGGAAGAATTAGCCGAAATCCTTAAAGGTGGCCAGGAAGTAGCAAATGAAACAGGCACGATCATAATCGGTGGTCACACTATTGATGATTATCCGCCGAAATACGGCTTAGCCGTTGTCGGATTGGTTCATCCCGACAAAGTGATAACTAATGCCGGTGCGAAATCCGGAGATGTTTTAATCCTCACCAAACCCTTGGGATGCGGAGTAATTATTGCCGCTCAACGCTTAGGTCTTTGTAATCCTGAAGCCTACGAAGCAGCATTGCAGAATATGATGCACTTAAATAAAGAAGGTGCTGATGTAATGCAGAAATACGAAATAAGATCAGCAACAGATGTTACCGGCTTTGGCTTATTGGGTCATGCCCTGAAAATGGCCAAAGGAAGTAAAGTTACTCTGGAAATAAATCTCAATGACCTCCCTGTTTTACCGCAAGCTTATGAACTTCTTGAAATGGGTTGCATACCCGGTGCAGCTTTCAGAAACCAAACCTTTGTCGAAAATGATTCAGAGTTCTGTGAAGGTATCGATTACAATCTGCAGATGCTCGCTGCAGATGCTCAGACTTCCGGTGGTTTACTAATCTGTTGCCCGGCGGATAAAGCAAACGATATGCTCAAAGATCTACATTCAGTTGGTTACCCTCAAAGCAATATCATCGGAAGAGTTAGAGATTTAGCTGAAAAATATATAATAGTTAATTGAGAGAAGGTGCTTTAACCCGGATTGTGCAATAGAGGTTTGCAATCTAACGAGGTTATATAATAAATATATGGTGAGTGAGATTGGATTCAGTGCCTCCTTCCCTTTGCAAGGGAAGAATCAGAGGATGAGGTGTTTTCCCCCTCCCACTGATGCCTGAAGACTGACGACTTATCTCTTCACCCCTTTCACGAAATTCACAATTGTATCACCTTCTGATCTCTTCTCCTTGTCAGTGTTAGTCCGTGAAAGTCCATGTTCGTCAGTGTTCTCTAAGTTCTTTTTTTATTAACTCCCAACCAATCCCTTTCCGATTTGTGACTATCTGCCGAATCTGCGTCATCCGCGTTCTATTAAGTGTCCCTTCCACTACTCATTCCTTGCTACCTTAAAAATGTACGGAGCAACATTAAAGTAGATTTGAGAAAAACTTAAAGAATTGAGTACTTTATCTCGTTGCCAACTCAACGTATTTGCGGATGTATTTTCGTTTATATTGAAAATTCCTAAAGTACATTTAAACTGATTTTCGTCCTTTAGGTATTTTATATATTGTGGATCAGGTTTGAGCCCGAATGGGAAAGCGATGGAATTAATCTTTACCTGGAAGATTTTTTCCAATTCTTCTTTAGCATCAACTACTTCTTCTTTTAATTCACTTTCTGATAATCTATTACAGAGAGGATGTGTTTTTGTATGAGCTCCAATTTCGAATCCTTGATTCAAAAGTGCTTTTACTTGATCCTTGTTCAGATAAGGCTGAATTTGGGTTAAAAGATGAGTAGAAGTATGCCCGAAAGCACTTTGATATAATAATTCTGATATTTCATCTTTCAGATACATGGGAAAAACACGTTTACTCCAGCTTTTCAAGGAATCAAATATGCCCGGAAAAGGTAATTTATAATGTTCGCATGCTTGTTTAATAATCTTTTCTTTAAGCTTATAACTTAGTGTTTTGTCCAAATATGCAAGTAATGTTCTCCACATGAAGTTTTCATTATCCAGACAATTATTAATCAGGAAAAAAGTAGCCGGAATCTTTTCATCCAGCATTATTCCGGCTCCTATATGCCAGAGATCTGAAAAGCCGTCATCAAAAGTAACAACCAACTCATTGCTAAAACCTTGTGAAGATTCAGCCATATGGATGGCTTCACTAAGCGATATTATCCGATACTTCTTACTCAACCATTGTAATTGCTTCTTAAAGACCTTCGCCCGAGGAACTTCATGATAATATACAATTCTTAAAGTATCCAATTCCAACCTATTCCTTTAATTATTACTAATCAAGTCTGAAATAATAAAACCCATCAGATCCACCTCTTTCCTTCATTAATAATTAATAATTGATGATAAAATATTTTATTGCTTTTCCAAAATTACTACTGCTGAAGCAATTGTTTTCAGATGTGTCAAAGATACATGTATCGTTGTCACCCCTATCTGCTTAAGTATTTCAGAGGCTTTACCCTCTGCATGAAAAACAGGCTTACCGAGTTCATCAGGAACTATGGAAAGGTCTGTCCACTTAAGTTGATCTCTCCAGCCTGTTCCAAGTGCTTTGAAAAAAGCCTCTTTACCTGCAAATCTGGCAGCATAAGACTCTGTATTCTTCAATTTGGAATCACAATATTGGATTTCCTGAGGAGTGAATATATTGGTTTTAAACGATGCCAATGTAGAAAGAGACTTAGCAACTCTGTCAACTTCAATATTATCTATCCCAATTCCATAAATCATTAAACATCTTCCTCGAGACGGATTTTATAAGTACGTAATTCACTGCCTATTTCTACTATTTGATTCTCTGCAAAAATTGCCCGCAGAACATTAGCTTTGAGCATTTTGGCAATGTTTTTAAGCCTCTTCTTATCATAAGCAGAAGTTTTATCATAACGGATTTTAATTATGGCATTCGCAGGATAATCAATACTCTTTTTAGTTATATAAGGCAGGATTTCTTCTAAAGCCATGGAGTTATGCAGGACAATCTCTGTCATTGGTCTGGCAGGTAGTTTGATCAAAGAAATTTTCTCATAAGTTGTTTTATTAGTATCATCCTGAACAAGGGTGATCAAATTGAAGCTCTTATCTTCTTTCATTTCCTGAAAGGAGGTTCGTTCCACAGAACCGGAATAAACTACAGGTATCCCGTTAGGCGGTAACTTCTTCCAGAGAGTCTGAGCCTTATGGATATGTCCAGAAAGTATAAGTTGATAATCTCCAGGTAATTGTTCCATTGGTAAAATATCGGCTCCATGTTTGAATGTGTATTTTTCCACTTTAGCACCCTCTATTGCCTGATGCATAATCATAATTTTGAAACTACCTTCATCTTCATCTTTTCTGACTGCCTGAAGCATCGGCAAAAAGTTCTCTCTAATCTGGTTTCTTTCACAAGGAAATCCTGTCAGTGTAAGATTAAAGCCATTTTTCTGATAAGTATAGTTTTTAGGCTCATCAAAAATAAATATATTCGGATGATTTAGAAAGACAGAAGTCGGCATGACTGATCTTTCATGATTACCAGGCACAAGATAAAATGGTATGTTATTATCAGCAAATTCAAAAAGAATCGAATATGCCCGATCAATTATGGGTTGTGGTACTTTGCTGCGGAAAAAGAAGTCTCCCCCATGGATCACAAGATCAACCTTTTCTTTGACTGCGAAATTTAATATGTATTGGTAATTACGGAAGAATTCCTCCCCGTAATGCGGATTAATCGTATTGACTTTTAAAGGATAATCGAATCCCAAATGCGTGTCCGCAAAAAATAATATTTTCAATTTATTCATTTATTAAGCTCTTGTAAGTTTCCTATATGTTATGCGATTGGGTCTGAATGCTTTATCACCCAGCTTTTTGATCCTGTCATCCTCATATTCAGAGAAGTTTCCATCATACCAGCGTACCTGGCTTTCTCCTTCGAATGCCAAAATGTGCGTACAAATTCTGTCTAAGAAATAACGATCATGGCTAATCACAACTGCACAACCACCAAAGTCCTGTAATGCTTCCTCTAAAGCTCTGATTGTGTTGACATCCAAATCATTGGTAGGCTCATCCAAAAGTAAAAGATTGCCCCCCATTTGCAGAGCCAAAGCAAGTGCCACTCTGTTCTTTTCTCCACCGGAAAGTTCTGAGATTTTGCGATTGAAATCATTATTGCCAAAATTAAACCGGGATATGTACTGACGTGTATGAATTTCTTTGTCACCCAACATCATCATATCATTCCCCTTACCAATTGTATCCAGAATTGACTTTTCCGGATCAAGCTCTCTGATTTGATCTATATAGGAAATTTTTACAGTATCGCCAATTTCAATAACACCGACAGCTGCTTGGATCTTTTTTGTCAATAGATTGAAGAGTGTTGTTTTACCGGCACCGTTAGGCCCGATAATTCCAACGATTCCACCTGCAGGAAGATCCAGATCAAGATTTTCAAAAAGTAACTTCTGGTCATAAGCCATGGTCAATCCGGCAGTATGGATAACTTTATCCCCGAGTCTCGGTCCGGCAGGAATAAACAACTCATTAGTTTCATTACGCTTTTGATGATCCTGAGATAGTAATTCTTCATATCTGGTAATACGAGCTTTATTCTTTTGATGCTTAGCTTTCGCAGATGTTCTGATCCATTCCAATTCACGGGTTAATGCTCTTTGACGTTTGGATTCAGTCTTTTCTTCGGTGGCAAGCTGTTGTGTCTTTTGTTCCAGCCAAGAGGTATAATTACCTCTCCAGGGAATACCATAACCTTTATCAAGTTCCAGAATCCAACCCGCTACATTATCAAGGAAATATCTATCATGGGTAATGGCTATCACTGTGCCCTTGTATTGTTTAAGATGTCTTTCCAGCCAGAGGATGGTTTCAGCATCAAGATGGTTGGTCGGTTCATCAAGCAAAAGAATATCAGGTTCCTGAAGCAATAAACGACAGAGTGCTACTCTTCTTCTTTCACCACCGGAAATATTCATGATCTGCATATCAGCTGGGGGACAACGCAATGATTCCATCGCAAGTTCGAGTCTGCTGTCCAGATCCCAGGCATTAGTTGCATCGAGCTTATCCTGAAGATTACCTTGCTTCTCCAGCAATTTGTTCATTTCATCATCTTCCATAGGTTCGCAGAATTTCATATTGATTTCTTCAAATTGTGCTAATAAATCAACTATTTCCTGTACCCCTTCTTTAACAATATCAATAACAGTCTTCTCTTTATCAATTTGAGGATCCTGTTCTAAATAACCAATTGTGTAACCTTTGCTCATCGCAACGCGACCAATAAAATCCTTATCCAATCCGGCCATGATCTTCAACAACGAACTCTTTCCCGAGCCGTTCAAACCAATTACACCTATCTTTGCACCATAATAATATCCCAAAGAGATGTCTTTGAGCACCTGACGATTTCCTGAGTAGATTTTACCTACTCTGTCCATCGAATATATAACTTTATTGTCTTCCATGAGGACTCCTTTCTTAAATTTGTAGTTTGTTAATTCGATTTTTTAATCAAATTAACTCATGTATTTATTTATTGTTTATTAAACCATCTTATAGAATATGTTCTTTAGTTTTATCTTTAAAACATACTTATTGAATACTGTTGATAAAATCAGGAAAAATACAAAAGTAGCCATCAACATAGGTATCATAGCTAAACTGGTCAAGAATAATCCATCCTGAAAAAAATTGTAAATGACATAACCTCCGAGACTAAGTATCGTTACCATTGAAAAAACAATAGAATATAGAAAGAGAAATTGACCATATTTATAATGGATTGCTTCTTCTTCGTAGTTTTCAATGTTGATAAATACATTGATATTAGGATTATGTTCTCTGTTCATTTCATCATTATATCTGATATCCTCTGCCGTTTTATTCAATTGATACGCCACGAATATATTTGTTACTCCAAAAATAGCTTGATTAAGATAATAATACCATTCCGGAATACTGTAACTTATCAGGAAATGGTATGCACTAAAATGGATAATATTTACAAATAACATCCCAACTACCATTTTCCAATGAAAATAAAACAAAGAAAAAATATTAAAAATAAAGCCTAAGATCGCGGCTAATACTGTACTTTTCATCTTCTTCTCCCACACATTTTAATACATTTTTATCAAATCTATAAAACTGCTAAAATGTCAATTACAAAAAGATCGATGTGATTTTTGCCAATAAAAGACAATGTTGTCGTTTATGGATCTGGCTTGTTAGGATTTATTACTTAGGGACAGAGCATGCCCTGTCTCTCCCCTGACGGCTGACGCCTGACGACTAACGCCTATATATGGGAATTATCCTGTTCACGATCAAATCCAGAATCTTATACCATTGACTCGATGCCTGATTATTGGAAATACCGGACCATTTACTCGTTGTGGTGACCAGCAATCCCAAAGCAGGTACTACTACAATAAACTGCCCACCGTAACCATTGGCATAATAATATGAAATCGATCCATACTCTCCCTTCCACCAACAATAACCATAATGATGACTGAAAGGATTGTAAGGAGGTGTAACAATCTGATTTAAAGTTGATTGACTGATCCATTTTTCTGAAAGAATTCGGATACCCTGATAAATACCTCTATCCAAATAGAGCTGACCAATTTTACGCATATCTTTTGTTTTAATCTTTAATCCTGCTCCACAATTATTATATCCCTGGTGATCTGTTTCCCACTTCACCGACTGGATACCCAAATGAATAAATAAATTAATCTGAGCGAATTTGAAAGTCGTCATCCCGGTTGCTTTCGTAAGAATGACTGATAATAAATGCAAAGCCGCAGTATTATAATTGAATACAGTACCAGGGACATTTACAAGAGGTCTGTTGAGTAAATACTGAACCTGATTATCAGCAGAGATCCAGTTATTATACTCATTGACTGAGTTCATCTCATTCCAGGCAAAACCGCTGCTCATAGTCAATAAATGTCTGATAGTGATCCGGGCTTTATCAGGGGTGATTATGTATTCAGGTGCTTTCAGGAATTCACCAAGCTGCTGATCTAATGAAGACAAGTATCCTTTATCTAAAGCTATGCCAATAAGTATTCCGCTGACAGTTTTTGTCACAGAGCGTACATCATACAAGGTATCAGGACTGCCATTATTAAAATATGCATCTCTTCTTAACACCCCGTTGCGGGAAACAGTCAGACTCTTTAGATTGGGAATATGTTTTGCTGATATGATGACCTCGTTCAACCGTAGGCTATCATTGACAGTATAGTTACTGGAAACCAGTTCTTTCTGGGGACAACCTAAGATAATTACCAAAAGAAGCAGATAGGGGATAAATTTCATAATTGCATCATCCTTTGGAGAAAATATGTGAACATGAGTAACCTGTTGATCACCCAATTGCGATAATTATCGTAGAGACAGGGCATGCCCTGTCTCTAAATATTCCTAATGCCTGTCTATATTATCTGATAGAGGTAACTCTGAAGAATTTCTTATTCTCAGGAACTGTTCCACTCCAGGTATTCGTACCACCTGGGACTGTCGCCATTTCTGTCCAGATCCCGGAACTTTCAGCTGTATCGCTGGCATAAACCTTGTAAAAATTGGCATCCGGCACGTCCTGCCAATTGATGGTCACCGTAGATTGTCCCACATCCTGAGTTACCGTTATATTACTTAAGGCAGGTGGTAAAAGATTGAAGGTATTTCCACCAATTGAAGCTATGGCAAAATGTCCTAACTGTGTTCTGTTAGGTAATTTGATTCTCAACGGATTAGTGCTGACAATGACCGGAGTGTATATATTCCAATTTTCCGAATTAACCAGTTTGTTGGCAATGACTAAATTTGCCGGATTTTGAATCCCGACAACATCGGCCAGATCAAAAGTTACATCCACAGAGAAAGTATCTGCATTTGTTCCGACCGACCAGTACCAGGAGTTGAAAACATTGTCAATAAAAGGCGGAAAATAACCGGGAGGTGTTTCATTAATTCTGTTCAGAAAGTATGACACTGGGATAGTGGGATTGGAAAATCCATTATAATTTATATCCAGGATCAGATCCACGATCTCTACTCGATCATAATGAAAAATACCAGGTGTGGGTTGAACTATATCAACAACCATATCCCTGGTAGAACTCCTGATAATCAAAGTATTATTATAAAATCCCCAATTATCCTGCACGACAGGTGACATGGATGTAAAATCAAATTCTACCTGATTATTTCCGTTGTTGAATTCGTTGATCCAGGACGGCCAACTGTTTGCCAGATCGATCTGCCCCCAACCTGAGGCTGCCATAGGTGCTCCCGATCCAACTGGTGAAGGATAAGGAACCGTCATATCAAAATAACAGTTCGTTAATCGCATGGCTGACTCATAACCACCAGCTGTATTTCTTACCATCAACGAACAAATACCCCCTGTGTAAATTCTGTAATCTCCGGCCTGTCCTAAGATATCCCAAGGCATTTGGGGATTCACCGTATTAATGTGTTGAAAGTTAGCTAAAAAGAAATTACCCCCAAAACCATTATTCTCACCAAAAGTAAATTTCACTTGATCAGCACTTGTAAGAATATTAGTGTCCTCTGAGACCATATAGGACTGGGTGGCAGGTGCCGTAAATTCATAACCTGTTCTGCTCACCCAATGTCTGTGTCCATGTAGGAAATTCAGGTTTTGATAAGCAGAAACCCGGTTTGGAGTCGAAGACCAATAATTCAAATAATCGGGTGGAGGCCAGGAATTAAACATCCAGGTTCCACCATCCTGTGTTGCAGTTCCCTCCAGAGCAATGGTGATTGAACTTGCAAAAATTGATACGTAAACACCTAAAAATAGTAATAAACCAACTAGCAGAAGCTTTCTGCTAACACTCGTTTGCATATAATTCATATATCCTCCTTTAAATACTCACAGTTCAAATTATTTCAAATCAAATATTAGAACTTAAGTGATTTAGAGTCAAGAAAAGAATTGAAAATGTTAAATCTGAACTATCCAATAGAAGACATATGTATGGAAAAACTAACTTTTATATCCATCCTGAGGAAAATTCTTGACAGAGAGGAATAAAAACAAATTGACTTAATTTTAAATACATTTATATTCTGTAAGAGTCTAATTAT
>CAYQPF010000162.1:0-10774 GCA_964419225.1 uncultured Candidatus Cloacimonadota bacterium
CGGTGGCCCAGTATCCGCCAGAATGCTGGCCCAGTATGGGCCAGAATATTCATCCTCTTCTGCGGGAATGCAGAGGCTGCAATAAGGGCTGCTGTCATGTACTCTCTTTTGGGGTCCTGCAAGGCTGCCGGTGTTAACCCTACAGAGTGGCTTGAGGATGTAATATCAAGGATATACTCATATAGCAACGGAAAGGGAAACCTGGAGGAGCTGCTCCCACACTTTTGGAGCAAGAGTCAAACTTGTGCCAGGTAAGAAAAACCTGGTATCAATCGTATCAAGTCTATCCAAATTTGGGTAAAGTCAACCAAAATTGACCCAACTTTAACCAAAATCGCACAAACTTATGCCAAATACACCCAATTCGTGTGAAACTTTAGCAGAATAGCAAAAACTTGGGTAATTTAGATGGAGTTTATCGGATGTTTACTGTCTTTCTGTCGAGGAATGATAAAATACTCTGCCGTGTTTTGCTCACTGAAAGTCATAAATTTCATGCCCTAAATTTTTGAAATGCTTGAACAGCAATTGTCCTAGCTGCTTCGATTTCTATATAAGGTGCAAAATGTAATTCAAAATTCTCGACACTCGATATTAAGTGTTTTCTAAGTAATGTATGAGTTAACAATTCATCTCTTGATTCCTTTTCGAGTTCTTTATAAACCTCAATTATAGCATCGCCAACAATACTGTTAGGGATTATACCGGATGCGTTTAGATCAAAGATTATTTTAATTTTCTGCTTCATGTGAAAACATACTGCTTCAAGCCTGTTTTGCCGTAAATCCTTTCTGTTCAGATTGCATATTTCGATTGTCTTGACACCTCTTTGTTGTGTATCAAAACCAACTATTGTCATTCCATTTCTATCATCGCTTATTTTAAAAGAAAGTTGTTTCTCCGGTTCTTTTTCAATCTCCGGATGAATCAAAAAAGGCACCTCATCTATCAGAGGACTGTTATGCGCTTGACATTTATCTTGGTCAAGTTTTAAAGAATTAAATGAAGGGGTTCTAACTCGTTTCACAACATTATTAATTGGAAATTTATTGTCTTTGCCACCTTCCGTATTACAATATCTGCATGAAGGCACCAAATTTGACCAAGTATAGCATAGCCAATAATAGCCATCATGAGTAATATCTTCTTTAACACCTTTTTTCGGTCTGTAGTGTTCTATTTCAGCTTTGCATGTTTGCTCACAATAAGCACATTTGCCATGATAATATTTGTTCAAATAGTCTCTTACTTGGGATTGGGTTTTCCCCTCAGCATCTTTGTATTCCCCTTTATATATTTTATCTGAAATAAATACTGCTGAATCTTTCTTTGCAATTTTCTCTATATCATCAACCGTCTTAGGAGAAACTAATACAGGAGGCATATCTGTCAAATCTTTCTTAACGTATCTCATAGATGCTATTTCTTTAAAAGTTTAAGAATAGCATCTGTTGTTTCTTTGCTCAAATGCTGTTGTATTCTTCGGCTTTGTTCATCATTTTGAATTACCTCATCAAATGTTGTCTCAACTCTAACAAACTCATCATCGTTTTTGCTTTCTGAGAAAATGTTTTGAAAGCCAAAAATTGGTGAAGTTAATATCGTATTAGGCAAAAGTGTTGGGAAGTCAATCATTTCATCAAGCCTTTCAACGGAAACGCCATCTTCTTTGGTACGATTAACTTTTAGAATAATTGATTTTTTTTCTGCTGCAAGTAATGGGATTGGGCTGTGTGTACTTACAATAAACTGAATATTAGGGAACACTTGAGAAAGAGTTGTTGGTAGTTCCCTTTGTAAGATTGGGTGTAAATGATTTTCGATTTCATCAATCAGCACGATACCATGAAATTTTTCATATGAGATATTGTCGGATTTCCTTTTCAGTCTTAAATATATATCAATAACAATATTGATAATACTTCTAAATCCAGCTGCTAGCTTATTTAACGGTAATGGTGCAAGTCTTCCTCCATTTGATAGAGTTTCTGTGAACAAGACTTCCCTTTCTTTAACAATAATTCCTATAATTCTGCCATTGGTAACCTTATTAATTATTTCTCCTAACTCTTTGAATGTTCCTTTGTCTGAGTAATTTGTTGCAAAAAGCTCATAATTTATATTTTTCAAAAGGGTATCATTTTCAAACAAGCTTAATACGTTATTTCTACTTCTGCTTTCCATGTTTTCTGATGATTTTGATTGAACATTTAACCTTACAGGTCCATATCCAATTACATCCTGGCCAAAATCATACGATTCAATTGACTTTAATGCTCCTTTTGTTCTTACTGGAAATGCTTTTTCATTATGAGATGTTAGTTCTAGACTAATTCTGCTTTTATCCTCCAAGTACTTTTCAAGCTCAGGGTCGTTACTGGCTCCAAGAGCTATTGCCTGTAGTAGAGTTGTTTTCCCATATCCATTCTCTCCAGTAATAAATATCCATCGAGCATCAGGTCTTAAATCACTAATACTTGAGTTCTTAAATCCTTGAAAGTTTTCGATATTTATCCCTAATAAAGCATAAGGCAATTTCGGTTTGTTGAGAAACTCCCGGTATTTCTGAACTTCTAATTCTTTAAGAGTATCCCTTTCTTTGAGAACTCTTGAGTACATTGCATCAAAATCCTTTGGACTGATAAATCCAAATTTAGATACAAACTCGTCAAAGTCTGTCAGTTCGTTTTTGTCAATATATTCATCTATTCGCCTCTTATCATTAAGAGTAAATTCCTCTAATGTAGTATTCCAATGATTACACTTATTAGAAAGTTGTTTTATCCATATTTTACTTTTCTTACTACTTGTGAATTGAATATTATCTGCATAAGTCAATTCTTCAACAAGTTTTTCAAAATAAGCATATTTTGATTCAGAATCTTTGGCAACAATTATAAGCCTACATCCTAATTTTTCATTGATTTCAAAATAAATATTTGGAGTTTTATTAATGGAATCTCCGCCTGCCCAAAAAGAAATGCACAGATAAGATTCATTTCCAGGAAACCAATAACCTTTCATAAATCTTTCATCCCTTACATTCCTCATATAGAAAAAAGGATTGATTTCACTGTTTCTGCTACGGGCTTGTTCACTCCAACTATTTAAATAGTTGAAAACATCTTCATGCATTTTTTCTTTGTTTTTCATAAAAGGTATCTTAAAATTTCATTCAACAAATTTTTCTTTAACAACTTCAACGGGGCTTACTAAGGTTTAAGTAGGCAATGAATTCCCGCTTATTTATTATTCAATTGTTATTTTGAATATGTCACATCAAAGGATTTAAATTTAAAAACATCCCCAGTGGTTAAGTTGTGGGGAGTATTATAGTTGCGCCTGCGGCAAGGCAAAATTTAAAAATTATCGCATATACCATGTTAGCGGTTTTTTATTCATTATTTAGTTTATAATCAATCGCTTCTATCATTTTTTTAAAATTGTTATCTGATAACAAATCGAGTGTCAAAGCATTCATATCCATTATAAATGAAGTTAAATCACCAAATTTTGAATAAATCTGTTTCACTTTGTCGTATTCTGCAAATTGTTCCTTTCCGATTTTATCCATTCTTTTTTGTATTAAAATGCTCCATGCCTTTTCTTTTTCTTCCCAGTATGTATAATATTCATCAAGTTTTATTGGGTCATTTAAATTAATGTATTCTAAATGTATTGGAAATATTCGATTGCTAAATGCTTTTTTATCCAATTTACTGTTACGATAAATTTCATACAATTCAAACATGCAATAAGGCGATTTTAAATACTTATCACTTATTGCCACTATTATTAAATTTCCTTTTCCAATTTCATTCATGAATTCACTTATCAAGCCACGATAACCTAAATCCATTTTATCTCTTTTCAAGTTATAGTTTTTTGTTTGTAGTGTGTTGTATAACAAATTAATTATTTCTTCCCTACTTTTATTTAATTCATTTTTATCTCCCCAAGCATATGAAAAATAAATAGTATTTTGAGTTTGATTAGTATCCATATTATTTTCAATCTTAACAAATATTTCACTTAAAACGAACAAAAGTTTATCGTAAAAAACTTCGGAATTTTTGTCTAAAAAATCTTTCGCTCCCAATTTCATAGCTTCCGCAACTATTTCAGTCGTTTGAAATTCTTTTGATGTCATAAAAACGACTTTTATTTTTTTATTTTTTTCTTTGATAAATCTAAATAAATTTAATCCTTCAATGTTATAAGATGGCGGTAACATTAAATCAATTAAAGCAATATCAATACTTCTATTGATTATCTCCATTTTTGCTTTCTCTGCATTATTACTATAAATTACTTGATATTTATTTTTTAATAAAAATTCAACGCATTTCTCCGCAAATTCAATATTATCTTCAATGAGTAAAATCATTTTCATCAAGAATTCAATTTATTTAGATGATTTTTTAAGACTGCTAAGTTCAGCTGTTTTTCAATAGATAAATTTTTGAATATGTCCATATTAGAACAGTACTTTTCAGTTAAATATAGTATATTATCAATTTTATCTTTTGTTAGTTTGTTTCTATATTTTTCTTTAAATTCAAACGGTTCATTAGAAAAACAAACTTCACCTTTTGTTCCATTTAAATATACATAACAAAATTCTTTAAAAACAAAATCATTTATACTTATTTTCTGATTTAAATAATCAAATTTGATATTATCTGCACCAACAACACATGGTTTACCCCAACCACGACAAACAAGTGCAGCATGAGAAGTCATACCACCACCTGCTGTAAATACTGCTTTGCTAAATCGCATTCTTTCTATCATTTCTGGGTTTACTTCTTCACAACCTAAAATATAATCTTCCATATCGTTTGGAATTTCAGTAAACGGAAAAACAAATCGACCTTGTGTTATACCAGCCGAAACAGGTAATCCTTTTACTTTAACAAGATTTTTATTTGTTATTTCGTAACCTTCTAATGTAGTAATCAAATTTGGTTTTAGATTACATAAAAAAGTCAGTTCATCAATATGTTTATTGTCAAACAAATCAAGCATGGAATAGAAATAAGCATGGTCTGTCATTAATTCTGGTTTAACAGAACAAATTGCTATATTAGACAAATTAGTAAAATAAATATGACAAGGAACAGTTAATACTTTTTCAATCTCAAAAAATAATTTGTTAAATTCATCACTGATTTTGTGAAATGAATTTCTAACATTATCGCTATTACTGGAATTAGTAATTTCACCAGTTTTTGGACATCTGGTTACAAGAGAATTTATATTTTCGAAATAATTTTGTATCAAAAGTGCAGGAAAAGTATGTTCTTCTGATAAAAAATGAGTAATTCTTATTGCGTTCGATTTATCATCAAACCAACTTTCATAAATATTTTCAATTGCAGAACAAAGGGCTTTTTCATTATTCTTACATTTGTAATTATCATAAACACCGATATTTTCTTTATACAAACTTGTTTTAATTGATATAAATTCTGAATTACTTAAATATTTATTGACTAAATTATTAATTACTGAAAATGATTTATTTTTTCGTTGATTATTTTTATAATCAATAAAAATATCATTTGAAACAATAATTGTTTCATTTATTGTCAAATTCGATTTTTGAAGTCTTTTTAAATCAAAAATCTTCTTGCCAAATTTTATTTCATCAACTTGATCTATCTCTTTTAAATTAATTATCATGGTCTTTATTTTTTATAACCGCTAACGGTCGGAACTATATGCAGTTGCCGTCTGCGGGTTGCTTTCCTGTCGAGCCGCACCACCGTTGTTGCGGGCTGTGAACTTCGCAATCAGTAGGGAAACTGCAATTGACATATAGTTTTTGTTATGCGTTTGTGCTTTTCTTTCCCTTTTGCTAATCAAGGTCTAAATTAAATCCAGGTTTTATTTTCTTGAACTTAGCAAAAATTTCTTGTCGTGAAGTGTCCATGATTTTGCAAGCATTGTCTGATAACATATAAACTGGGCAGTCTGGTTGATTGCATCCACAAGGTTCAATTTCTTTTTTTCTTTTTAACTCAACAAAGTTGTCTCGAAGCCTAATGACGAGTTTTGTAATGTATGCAAGTTCTGTTTTTAATTGTTGGTCTGAAATTCTGTGTCGTGATGGAATTGTTCTTATAATTGTTCCGTCACGCAACCGATGAATTCCAGTGTTCAGCACTTCAATAGTGTCTTTAATGGCTTTTTCAAAATCTGGAATGTTTGATTCTCTATAAAATCGTGTAGTAAAAGCAGGTCGGTCAAAACATTCTGCAAGCAGGTCAACGATGTCTTTGTCGTTTTTAATATTAATTGTTGTTGCAAATTCAATTAGTTCTGAAGCTGTGTCAGGAAACTTTTCTCCTTCAACAAATCGCTTTATTAGTTCAGGTGCGTCTTTGCGGATTAACTCTTCAAATTCAACACTAGTCCAAACGACTGCTTTTTTTATTTTTACAGAGTTAGCATATGCAATTACTTTCTTTCTCATGTCTGCTGTAACTCGTCCACCACATACCAAAATGAAATTGTCAGGAATAGTATTGTGAGCAAAGAGTTTATCAATGTCCTCCTTTGCTTTTTTAAATGTCAAGTTGCGATAGTTGGCGCACTGATAACAATATGATTCTTTGTCAAACTGTCCCCAAATATCTCTGCCGCCATCATCGCCTGTTTGTCCAATCCATTCAATACTGTCCCATTTTTTTTGTCTAGAAACAAAAGCAAAAGTCAAGCGTTCAAATTCGTTTCCGCTTCTGTCCTCAAAGTGTATAGCTAATGTTGTTCGTTCCATTTTTATTGTCGGTTGATGTTAGCACTGTCCCAATAGCATGACGCATAACGTTATTATATATGTCTAAAATACACATCAAGCCCTCCGTACCTCGATGCTTTGTGGTACTTTTGTATATAATTCCCTTAATAAATCTTCAGCTAAATGTGGTTAGAAATCTAAAGCTGGCCTCGAATTCGGCTTTGCTCCCGCTGCAATCAAATAAATTCAAACCAACCGAATCTCCTCTCGTAATCTTTTGGCTCTCAAATATAAATAAAATATTATACACTAATAAATGAAAATAATATATTTTACACCAAAGTTTTCAACAAAATGGATTTTAAGATATTCGTCTGGCTAATTAGCCGGATAGAGTCTACGACTGAAGATCGGCACACAGTGAGAATTATGTAGTGCATAAAACCTAAGTGCAGACAAGACAATGGGGGGCATCTCAGCCAGAAGGAGAGAGCCGACTGAAGATAGACACAGTCAGAATTTTAGTGCATAGAACCCCGGCGCCGACAAGGCAATGGGGGCAAAAGTGTGGAAAACGCAGATCTAGGTGTGGAATTTGATGATGCTTGCAATGGAGGGTTTGGGCACCCACTAATCCAGACTTTTACCAGAAGGAGAGAGCCGACTGAAGATTTAAACACAGGAGAATTATTTAGTAAATAGAACAGTAGTTGTGACTAAGCCATGGGGGCATCTCAGCCGGAGGGAGCGCAAGAAACTTGGGATGAAAACACATCCAGAATTATTTAGTGCATTAACTAATTGCAGACAAGGCAAATGGGGGCATCTCAGCCGGAGGGAGCAACGCGACTGAGGATGGAAAATGCCCCCATTGCCTTGGCTGCAATTACCCAATATATGCACAAAGAAGAATATCATCCAGAGATAGCAGCGACTGAGGATGGAAAATGCCCACATGGCTTAGGCACTCTAGCTAGTTCTATATAATAAAAAAAAAGACCGACTATTCAGTCGGCCTCTCCAGAGGTACCCAGCAGATTCGGACTGCTGTAGACGGTTTTGCAGACCGTTGCCTAACCACTCGGCCAGGGTACCATAATTTGGGAAGGCAAAGGTAGAAAAAAAAATCAATCGGCCAAACTATTCATATTACTAATAAGAATACCACCAATAACCAGCAAAAGCCCTGTAATAGTAAGATAACCTATAGTTTCACCCAAAGCAAAATGAATAAGCACAAGAGAAAGAACAGGCGCAAGATAAGTAATCTGAGCCAAAGTCACCCTGTTAGTAGCCAACTGCAAAGCCTTAATCCATAGAATAAAGGTGACCCCCATCTCAAAACACCCCACATACATACCCGCAAGGATCCCCTTTAACGAAGGCCACTCCATCGGGATGAACAGGCTGATAATTATGAGGTAAATCGAACCAAAGAAAAAATTGAAAAAGAGTTCGACAACAGGATCAGCCTTGTTATTCAGCTTAGAAATCCAATATGTTGCCCAGACAAATGCGCTGCCGAGTGCAAGTAATATCCCCAAGAGAGAGAGAGACCCAGAAACGTCGGCAGAGCTATTGAACGACAAGAGCAATATTCCGGTAAAGCTTACAAGCACCCCAAGAATCTGGATCAATTTTATTTTCTGTTTGAGAAAAACAGCCATCATCAAAATTAGCACCACCTGCCATGAAAAATTGAGCGGCTGGGCAATCTGTGCAGGAAGCAGCGAGTAAGCCTTGAAAAGTATAAGATAGTAGAAAAACGGATTGAGAAAGCCCTGCCAGGCCCCCTTGAACAGCTCACTCTTAGATTTAAATAGCGACTTAACCAGATGCAACTTGCCGGTTCTCAGAATATCTACAAAACACACAAGAAGGGCCGTAATAGAGGCAATCAGCAGAAACTGCACATAGTTAATCTCCCCAAGCCCTATTTTGAACGCAGTAGCAACAGTTGCCCAGAAGACAACCACAAAACAACCCATTATCAAGGCTTTGGACTGGCTGGTCATATTGTTTTACTGTTTTTTCAATCTGTACAGATGATCAGACTGCTGCAGAATCTTGTTCCTTAGCATAGGCGGATAATCGGGATTGGCCGAAAGGAACTCCTCAACAACCTGCAAAGCCTCAAGAGAGTTGTGCCCCCCAAGAAGCGCCCTTAGCCAGTCCGTTGGGAAGAAGATATCCCCGGTCCTCTGAATCTCCTTTAAAACATTCAGCCCGGGAGCAATGTACTCCACAGAATTCATATCTCTCAGATAGTGATTCAGATACGACAATGAAGTTGATGTCCATGGCTCAACATCTCTGTTTTCCTCCTTTAAAAGCGAATTGAAGACAGAGTCCCTCACTGCTTTATCCGACGACAGAGCAGGGAGTACATATTTAAACTCTCGTTTTCTGTCGGGATTGGTAATTCTGGAAAGCTGAAGTTCTGTAATTTGTGTATACTTATCGGGTTTTCTGAGCATAAGTTCGTAGGACGCTTTAATAAGGTCACGCTCCCCGAGTTTTACAGAGGAGAGACTTTCGGGTTTGTTCCATAGAGAGAACAGCCTCTCTACCCCTTTTTCACTATTTACAACATCCATGAATACCCTTAGGGCCAGAGTTTTGTGTTGTACATTTTTATTGTTCTCTATCAGGTTCCGGAGGTTCTGTTCAAGCTCTTCATTGGCACCTTTTTTACAAAGATACTTGGTGTATGTTGCCGACAAGTAGCCTATTGCTCTTGTAAACAGGAGTGTGTTCTCCTCTTGAGGAAGGTACTCATACATGGCCCGGGCAAACCTGTCGGGAGCGATAGTTCCGTTCAGCAGATTTTCATAAAGTGTTATAAGCAACGACCCTCTTGTAATCACATCATTTAAAAGCGGTAGCTCCGCGTTTTTGCCGGAGCTGTATTTTGATAAGCTGTTAAGTATAAAATCAGACGTTAAAGAGTCAAGCTTGAAATATCCGTAGCCACATCCATCGGTATTAGGGATGATAAACTTGCCTGCCATTTCGAACTTAAGCGGCTGTTCCCACCTGATTCCTCTGTTGAATGGATCGCTCTGTTCAACAAGAACAGTGTCGGCAGAGAGCCTGGATGTTATGGTTGGCATTCCTCTCTCTTTTATCCACACGTTGCTCCACGCAGAGAGGTCCTCAACGGTCAGTTCATCGAGAATAGATATAAGGTCGCTCCAGGTGGCGTTCGAGTATGCATATTTTGCCAGATATTGGCGAATGCCCTTCTGGAAATTATCGTCGCCTACCTTTTTCACCAACATGTCCATAACAATTGGGGCCTTGTTGTAAATAATGTTTCCGTAGACCAGCCCGGCATTGTTCATGTTGTCAAGCTCCTGCTGTACCGGATTTGAGCCGTTGGTCCTGTCTTCTGAGTAGGATGCTGGATAGTAGCTGTTCAGGAAGTTCAGTTTATGGTTAATCTCAGGATAGAACGGAGCTATCATTCTGGATGCGAACCAATTCGCAAATACCTCCTTGATCCATACGTCGTTGAACCACTCCATGGTTACATAGTCGCCAAACCACATGTGCGCGGTCTCGTGTGCAATCAGCTTTGCCCTGTTAAGATGCTCGCCAATTGTTGCATTCTCGTCTACGAACATGGTCCTGTCGGCATAGAGCGTGGCACCCATATGCTCCATTCCTCCATACTGAAAACCGGGCAGAATTATAATGTCATATTTTGAGAAAGGATACTTTATTGCTGTATAGTTCTCGAGCCATTCCAGGGACATGAATATCTGACTGGATATTGTGTCGCACTGGCTTATCTTTTTTGGGTCGGTCTCCCTGTGATATATGGAAATTGACCTTCCATTCCTCTCTTTGGCAAGCTTTTGTAACTTTCCTGCCACAAATGAAAAGAGATAGGTTGGAATGGGCTCTGTCTGATTGAATTCCAATACGGTCCTTCCCTTTTTACTTACTGTATCCCTAAGGCTCACATTGGCATTGGCAACACCCTCCCACCCTTGAGGAATCTCAAGCGAGAGTGTGTATTTTGCCTTT
>CAYQPF010000163.1:0-10540 GCA_964419225.1 uncultured Candidatus Cloacimonadota bacterium
CGGAGACATGGCTCATTTCCAGCGGAGGAGTGGCTCACTTAAATTGGACGCTATGTTCATCGTGATTGGAATATCCAATTGATTACCAATATCACTAACTATATTTGATTGTATGCTGCTATTCCTTTATCAACTCGGTTACAATTCGGGGCATTCACAATTCTCCATTCATAATTATTTTACATCCTGTACATCATGTATATTCCTGTCAATAAACTCTCGGAAAATATTTCTCTTCCCTAACAACAAACACCTATCCACGAATCATCCTAAAGTATCAAAATTTTCCACTTTTGACATAATAAATTATAGTGCTCTTCTCTCTAGCTTCTTACTAGCTCCCCTTTAGCCCCCTTTACTCCAATATAATTTTATACAACTATCTTTTTACTCTCTTGAAATACATGCTAAGATGTTAAATCTTTTCAACCTGGATTGTTCATTCACACAGTTTTTTCTTGACTCTCTGTATATGTTTTGATAATTTATTTATTAAGATGTTTGTTACTAATCAGATTGTGACCAACTGTCTTTTGAGGAAGTGTTTTTATGGTCTCCGGATTTTTTTCAGGAACCATCCCCTTGGAAATGCCGCAGCTTGCGTCATTATAATAAAGAGCCTGGCAGGCTCTTCTCCCAAGAAAGGTTCCTCTTTCACTCCCCTCTCTTTGCAAGAGAGGGGCCGGGGGTGAGTTATTGTTCCCATCTAACTCTTAAAACCCTTCTCTACTTACTCATTTGTGTCATTCGTTTCGAATTTGTGACAATTTGTGGTTACTTTCGAAAAACATCTGAGTAGTTACAAAGAATTTGAGGATCAATATGTTAAAATTGGTATTGCTGATATCTTTTGTTATTTTTAACCAGGTTATTTTTGCCTGTGACTCACCAGGTGAAAATTACCAGGCTTTTGAAGTGGTAGTAACTTTACAGGACAGTACTAAAATACAGGGGCTTTTTCTGCTTGATAGTTCCGATTCCGACACATATCCTCTGGGAAGTACAGAAATACCGCCTCGAAGACAACTAAAAAATGGTGATCGCCTTTTCCCTTTCTATAAATCTAAACAATTCCATTATCCCCATACTACCATTACAATCGCTATGAGCTATACCCAACTGCTTTGGGGTTACTATTTTATTGAGGATGATCTAAAAACAATACCGGTTGATTCTCTGAAGGATATTATCTACCAATCCGTAAATGAGTCTGAGATTTTTCGTAAGCAAACAATCTGGAATGGAATAAACAGAATGGATCTTTCTTCCATTCAGAAGGGAATGTATGGTTTGTATATTATTGAGGATCCCCTCAGCTCCATACTACTTATTTGTACAAATCCACAAATCACAAGAAAAGAACTGGAGCTCTATGGCTTGTGCCTCCAGAATGGCATTGATGAAGGCCATCAAAACACCATTAATACTATATTCAACAAACAACCTGAAATATTTACTGAACCCAAGTACAGAGTTTTTAATTTCAATAACAAAAAGTACGGTGGGTTACGAAAGGTTGAAACTGATTTTCTTTCCAGAACCTCAGAACTAATGGAATCCTACAAAGAACCTATCCGTAAAAATGAGTTAATGAGCAATACTCTGAAGACAAGTTTGTTAAAAAACATAGTTCTGGCACAAAGTGACATTAAACTCCTGAATAGCTTCATTGAAACAAACCTGGGAAAGAAAGATGCAGATCTTCCTGAAAGCATGTATCCCCCACGCCTGCTGGAAATTCAACATTCCAGTATAATTAAATGCAGCAGTAATGAGAAAATTCTTGATCTTATCGCTAAAGTAAACAATCCGGATCTTCTTAAAGGTATTTCTTTTGGAATAAAAGAAGGCATTGACCACAAAAAAATATTAAGAGATAAAGGCATTGTTGTTCTACGTATTTCTGATCTGATGGGCTGTTTAACAGATTAACCCAAAATTCAGAACAACTGGCCTGGTTAACCACAAACGAATAGAATTCTTATTACTACTCAGGTTGTGACCAACGGACTTGTGAAGAAGTGTTTCATATGGTCTCCGGTATCTTGGTCGGAACTATCTCCCTGGGAGATGATGCAGCTTGCGTCATTATAATAAGGGGCCTGGGGTGAGTTGTTCCCCTACTGACCCCTAATCTCAAAACTCTGCTCTGATCTCCAGCTTGAGTTGATGGATATCCCGCTGCAATGGGTATTTGTTTCCTGTATAATCCAGATAAACTGTCGTATATGAATTCATTTTATAATTAAGATTCCCCATCCATTTATAAGCTAAACCATTTCTTTTCTCAGGGATAAAACTCAGAAACGATGATCCTGTCCTTTTATTATTCCGAATCTCAATAGAGGATAAGAGTCTGTATTTATTCAAAAAGAAAAAAGAACCTTGCTCTTTAAAGGAGTAACTGTCGATCAAATACTCTCTGCCAGCTTGTTCATTATCACCTTTTTCATGATCTCTCTGCAGTTTGCTGGTAATAATAAGACTGTTTGCCAGATTGTTTCGCATTTCCAACATTTGAGTGTTCTTCTTTATCACTGACTGATATTTGGAGTCCGTCTCATTACTGAGTTCATTCGTAAACTCCAAATCAGCTTTTCGGAGCTTGGTCAGCCGGAGCATTTGTTCAAAGGAATATGATTTCATTCTGGCCTGATCCTGATATCTGTTGTCCAGAGTGTTATCTTTTTTGTAAGACAGGCGGACAGCCAGAGTGCGTTTAAGCAAATCATACCAGATCGTCTGTTTGAAACTGGTTTTACCCAGCAGAGTGTAGTCTTTATTCATCAAATAGTTGGGATTTAATAAATAGACAGGCATTTTTTTAGTACTCTTGGAGTTTTCCCCGATCTGTAAAAAGGTCTCGGTCTGCAATTTGTTCCAGTAACTATCCGGATTGCTTTCACCCCAAATTTCCACAGGATTAAAATACAAAGCAGCATCAGTCTTAACTTCTATACTCATCTCTGATTTGCCGACATTGACAGTTTCCCATTCGTAATCACCATCTCCCACATAAACACCTGTACTGTCATAACCACCATTACCATCCCCCACATACTGCAATTCCCTCACTTTCGGGTAGAATTCCAGATTCCTTAGAGAATAATTGAGATTTGTATTGAAAGCATTCTTCCAGAAATTCCCGGACATATGGATCTCAGCCATGTCATATTTACTGTCATTTTGGTCTTCAGTCCAACTTTTCAATACCTTATGAGTATAATCAAGCTGAATCATCCGCTCCGACCAGTTCAGGAACACATTGGCTCCGCTTAAATTACTCCGGGTTTGTGTACTCCATTTCTTGTTGTAAAGGTAAACATCTTCCTTCGTATGAAAGACTTTTGACTGGATTTTCTGCAAATTCAATGTATTCATCTGAAAATTATAGGTCTCATTACGATGCCCAAAATCGGTGACTGCCTGTGACATATTCTGCTGCCTTTTGTAAGAAAAAAGATTCTGCCAGTAGGGGAAAGCATAAGAAATATCAAACACCTGATAATCAGCTTTCTCATAACTATCTATCGCATTCTGATAGTCCAGCTTAGCTAACATCAATAAGTAATATACTCTGGGGGAATATTTGAACTGCCTGAGTGTATTCTCGACCCGATAACTCATTTTATCACCAAAATCAGCATAATTCACCTTTTTAACTGAAATCTTCTGCTGAAACCAGGTTCGAAAATCATAATTCACCGAGCCGTAATATTCATCATATTTAAGAGAATCTGTATTAACCTGAGAACTTAAAGCATATAATTCATCCGGATCACGCAATTCAGCAAAAGTAAAAGCATGCACAGATTTGGCACGATAGTAAACATCACCTTCCATTTTGATCAGATCAAGTTCAGGACTGTATTTATACTCTGTATGAGTTAAATAACCTCCATTATCCTGATCATCTTTCGTGGAAAAAGTATTCTTATCATAATCACTTAACAATAATTCACTATACAGAAGATGTTCTTTAAAATTCAGGGACAAGGCCAGATCATAGTTGAGCTTGGACTGAGGTTTAGGTAAATCCTTGATCGGCAGATAATCCCCCTGATTTAATCCCACAAACTCATATCTACCCGGTCCGGCCAGCAGATAATCACCTTTTCCTGTTCCGACATAAGTAAAAAACAAATTGTAATTTCCTGTCGTATCATTCCCCACAAATTCATAATAAATTAAAGAATCTGTTGTCACCTTCTTATATTGACCAAACCCTGGTATCACTTCCACAATCCCGTTGCCAAAAGCAGGCCCGTCTCCGGCATTCTTCAAAATCTCTTTATCCTCAGGTGTAAAATTATATAAAAGAGGATTAGCCTTATCATCCTTTAAAGAGAAAAAACTGTTCTTTACCGATAACCAGGGTGTAAGATTGACCTTACTATCTGCCAGATATTGATACTTCTGATACGCTTCATCTGAATACTGAAAGACAGCCATAATTGTGGAAGTATAAGAAATGAAATATTTGCTGGTAAAAGTTATGGTGCCTTCCTGATAATCGATAGTATAGTCAGCACCCCTTTCTACTTCACTGCCGTTGAGGTAGATTTTCTCAGAACCGGCAATGATCTGGACATTAGTTTCTATTCCTTCCGGCTGCAGGTAATAAGGTCCCTGCTTTCCTTCAACCCCGGCAAAGATCTGAGTGGCAGTTTTACTTTTGGAGATAGCCATTGATACCTCGGCCTCATGTTTGTCAAAGTAAGCAGCTTTAATACCCTCGTATTTAGGATTGAGCAGCATAAATTTTGTTCCTGTCAGATTGGATTCCAGATCACCAAATGCCAACTCATACTGCCTGCCGTAAATCTTGATATACATCTGATCCAGAGAACTTAGTTCTTTGGACGTTCCTTCAGGAGTAACAGGACTCCGACTGTCGCTCAACTGGGCCTGAATATTCATATTCTCAGCCAGTTCCCCATCCATCTTAAGAAACAATGCCTGGTCGATAGACAGATTCTCATCATTGGAAACAGAAACCGAGATCGATTTACTTCCGGTTATGTTCAGTTTTGTCTTCTGATTCCAAAACGAGGATCTGGGTGAATTAGTATTGATTTTCAAGGTATCAGAATAATCCTGCACTTGATAATAGTAATATTTCCGGATTAAATTCTGAGGATAACAAGAATACTCCACCCTCAGATTTCCGGTAATCATACTTATAAACCTGATCTGCCCGGAATTCCAGTCAATTTGATAATCAACATCCTGCACCAGCTTCAGGCTATCCTGCCAAACTGTCAGCGTATTAATGATGACAGGTGGACTTTTCAAGGTAATTTCTGATACTGCTTCCTGAATAGTAAATGCTTCTTCTCTCAGCAAAGGTGAGAAAAAGGTATAAGCTGCTGCCCATTGAGACATAATCAGAAATAAAGCACTTAAAAAGAATTTATTCATATACTAAAAAACAATCTTCGCTTTGAATAGTTTCATATTTAATTTCATTTGCAGGAGATCTCCAAATGAGCATAATTTAAAAGAACAAATTCTTCCAAATCTTCTTGCCGTATCAGCTCAAATGCGGGATACGAATTTGCAGCTATAAGACAATAATTCCTAATCTCATTCAATTCCCAAAGGCGAACCTGATACATAATATCCTCCTGCTGGCTTAATTATTTTTAAAGATTGCAATATTGTCAATTAAAACAAATAAAACAGGAATTAGATTGACGGTTTTCTTTGTTTTTCATATAATGTATTTGATTTGTGGAGTTAAATATGTAAAAATAATGAAACATATTTGCGTCTTGTGCGTTTACTCTATAAAAGGGAGAATTATGGACGGAACAGTTAAATGGTTTAATTCTAACAAGGGTTATGGCTTCATCATTACCGATGATAATAAAGAATTCTTTGTACATTGGAAATCAATAGTGACAAAATCACCAAGTGAACTAAAAACTCTGGAACCGGATGAGAGAGTGCACTTTGATACAATAGAAACAGACAAAGGAATTCAGGCTATCAATATCATCAGACTTGGATCATAACGATTTAGAACAGGTTTTGCCGTAATAGTATCATCTATTACGGCATTTTATTATGAAAAATAGTATTATACACACAAATCGCGAACAAATGCAGGCTCTTGGTATTGCCAGACTTGATATCATCCTCATCAGCGGTGATGCTTATATTGACCATCCTTCGTTTGGTGTGGCTATTATTGCCAGATTTCTGGAAGCTCACGGCTTTTCCGTAGGTGTTCTGGCTCAGCCTGATATCAGCGAAGAATCAGATTTTCAGGTGTTAGGGCAGCCCAAACTGTTTTTCGGCATTACTTCCGGAAATATGGACAGTATGGTCAATAAATACACTTCTCAAAAGAAAATCCGCAGTGAAGATGCCTACAGTCCCAATGGCGATATGAGCAAAAGACCGGATCGTGCTCTGCTTCCTTATACCCAGATCATTAAAAAACTGTTCAAAGGTACTCCGGTTGTTCTGGGTGGAGTTGAAGCGAGTTTGAGAAGAATCCCTCACTATGATTATTGGTCAGATAAGATCAAAAATTCTCTTCTTTTGGACACTAAAGCCGATATTCTCGTGTATGGTAACGGTGAGAAACAAATTCTGGAAATAGCCAACAATCTCAAAAAAGGAAATCCTCTGCATAATATTGCCGGGACAGTCAGCAGAATCAGTAAAACCGATCTTCCGACAGATGCTTTTATCGGTACCGGAGTTGATCTCGTCACAAATCCTGAAACTTATTTTGAGTTCTGCAAACAATTCGAAGATAATTTCCGCACCAAAACTATTTACTATCCCTTTGCCGGATCCTATCTGCAGCATAATCCTCCGGCTCAACCTATGACTACCGAAGAGCTGGATTTCGTTTATAATCTGCCTTTCAGCAGAGAACCTCATCCAATATATAAAAATAAGACTTTCAAAGCTTTTGAACAAATAAAATTGTCTATCACCTCTCATCGTGGTTGCTTCGGAGGGTGTAATTTCTGTGCTATCGGTAAACATCAGGGTAAGACCATCCAATCCCGATCCCAAGAATCAATCCAAGCCGAACTGAAAGCCATCTGTCAAAAGAAATATTTCAAAGGTACAATCACCGATATTGGCGGACCGAGTGCCAATCTGTACGGGATGTCCTGCAAACGGGATATCAGCGAAATCTGCTCCCGTAAATCCTGCCTGCAACCTACCATTTGCCCCAATCTTAATACAGATCATGCAGCTTTACTCAGACTATTAAAAACATTTCTGAAAGACCCTCAGATTAAACATTTGTTCACTTCCTCCGGAGTACGGTTCGATCTGTCTCTCGATAATGAAGAATATATAAAATTACTCGCAGATTCTCTTACCAGCGGAAAACTGAAACTCGCTCCCGAACACATTGCTTCTAAAACTCTTAAGTTCATGAATAAACCAGAATTTACTCTTTACGAACAATTTGTGAAGAAGTTTGAAATACAATCCCAGAAAGTAAAAAAGAATCAGATGGTTGTTCCCTATATCATTGTTGGGCACCCGGGTTCCACTTTGGAAGAAGCTCTGGAATTGGCGGTTTACTTAAGAAAACGTAATATCCGCCTCGAACAGATCCAGGAATTCCTTCCCACTCCCATGACTATCAGCACTGTCATGTACTATACCGGGAAAAACTGGGAAACAGGTAAACCGATCCATGTCCCCAAAGGCAGAGAGATCCGCCTGCAGAAAGCTCTCGTTCAATGGTTTGATCCAGAAAATAAAAACCTCGTCAAAGAAGCATTAAAACTCTGCAAAAGAACCGACCTGATCAATTTCTTCCTGAATTAATTCCTCACCTTAATCCTTTTTCCTCTGACACCTGGCACTTTCTTCTTGTCCGTGTAAGTCTGTGTTCCCCTTCTCAATTCTTTCTCTTAATTCTCAATTCCTCCATAGCTCTTCTCCATCTCCTCCCTCCCACTAACAACTATTCTGTCAGATATTTTGCCAGAATTTTCTTATATTCCTTGTCTCTGACTTCCTTCATGGTATTCCAGAATTTTTCAGCCAAAACCGGGTTTGCTTTCACAAATTGATGGGAAAGAATAAAATAATACGATTTAGAAACTATGGGTGGATTTACCTTTTCCACTTTTTTAGCGACATCTGCTGCTTTAGAAAGAGTATGATCTCCAGTTGCTTCCAAGGCTGCCACCAATCCGACTCTGCCTGCAACAAGTTTTTGGAAACCAACAGAAGTTGAGGGTGATTCCTCAACAGTATAGCCTTTCTTTTTCAGGTCATCGACAATAGAGTATCCTCTTGGAGCATCAATTGTTCCGGTAAAACCTTTGAGATCCTTGCCATCCCAATCAATTTTGGCACCTTTTGCCTTAAAAAAAACATATGTGATCGTATTATATCTTTTGCTCTCGTCTAATTTCCCATCTTTTTTAGGATATTCACCAAATTCCTCTCTCTCAGGTTTGTAACTTGCCGTAAATACACCGTCAACAGCACCAGTTTTCAACTCCATTTCCAGTGCTCTTTTCCAGGGTGCTCTCTTAATATTAATCTTAATGCCCATCTTTTTTTCCATTAGCCTGATCAATTCAATAGCTACACCAGGATTTGTTGCTTCAACCTTATCGGTTTTACCCAAAACATTCGGAAAATCTTCCTGATCCTCACACATAAGGGTAATTTCAGTTGGTTCACTCCAAAGATACTGAGTACAGACAAAGAGAATACTTAATGCTAACAATGTAAACACTATGTTTTTCATAGTCACCTCCTTTAGTTACATCTCTATTTAATACGAGAAATGAATATAAGTCAATAAAAATAATGAGATATTTAGCAATTTTAATAATTATTTTTGGCTGACTAAAACTGATTATTCTCCTGTTGACAAATAAGCATCTTCTTATTGTTGTAGATAAAAGTATAAAGAATGTAGAAAGGTGCAAAGATGAAACTTAGGAATATTATGCCGTTGATAATCGGTATTCTTTTGGGGCTTGTACTCTATTTGACAGTTGGTTGGATTTTTTTCCTGCTCATTTTCCCCTGGATTGGATTATCTATTTCCCTGGGAGGCACTTTACAAAGCTTAGTAGGGAAAAAGAATCACAATATCGGCAGACGCGTCACCTTGTTGATGATCTTTCCTCTCCTGTTTCTCTTTGTCCCGATTATTAATAACGAGAATTTCCAATTAGAAGGAATAGTTTTTCTTTTAACAATTGGCTATTTTTCCAAAGGAATCATTCATTATGCGATAGCCAAAGTCTTAGGACCTTTCCTTTTTGGCAGGGCATTCTGCGGATGGGCCTGCTGGACAGCAGCCATTCTGGAGTGGTTACCCATCCAAAAACAGGGAGTAATCGACAAGAAATTAAAAAATATCCGCTGGATAACATTCTTTATTTCTGTAGCTGTACCCTTAGTCTTGGTCTATTTTTACAGTTATGATGTCAGAACGAATTATCTAAATAAAAGTGAATTGTACTGGATGATGCTCAGTAACCTGATCTATTATATCCTGGCGATTCCCCTGGCCTTTATCATGAAAGACAGAAGAGCTTTCTGCAAAATCCTTTGCCCGGTGTCTATAGTGATGAAAGTAACCTCGCGTTTCAGTGCTTATAAAATAAAACCTTCGGGAGTGAAGTGTATAGAATGCGGAAAGTGTTCCAAGAATTGCCCCATGGATATCGATGTCATGAAATATATCAGCCAGGGCCGAAAGGTTACCTGCACCGAATGCATTCAATGTTCGGACTGTATCTATGTTTGCCCTGTTAAAGCCATAAAGGGATAGGGATTTCATTAGTTGTTTGTTGTTAGTGGGGAGAAGAGGAAAGAGGGAAAAGTGCTGACTGAAGCTGGATAATATATTAAAAGTATACAGAAATACCAGCTAAATAAGCATCTGTATAAAGCAAAATTCCCGTCTTTTGCACCGAAGGTGCTTCCTTTTTGTTAGCCGGTGCGGAAGCCACCGGAACAAATCTCTATAAACTCGCCCGAAAAGGGCGTCCAATTAGGTTTTTAAGTAGAATAAATAAATATTTGGAGATAAAAGAATGAAAAAACAAATGTGCATTTTAATGTTAGTAATGTTCGTATTCAGTTTAGTTGCTGTAGATATGAACACACCTCTGCCGATGGATCCGACGATCAGGATTGGCAAATTATCAAATGGTTTAACTTATTATATCAAGCAGAATAAGATGCCTGAGAAAAAAGCAGAACTTAGATTAGCTGTCAATGCAGGTTCTATTCTGGAAAATGACGATCAACGCGGGCTGGCCCATTTTTGTGAACATATGGCTTTTAATGGCACCAAGAATTTCAAGAAATCTGCTGTAACCGATTATTTAAGTTCGATCGGGATGGGCTTTGCAACAGGTTTAAATGCAGCCACAAGTTATGATCAAACCTTCTACATGCTTAAATCTTCCACAGATAACAAGGAGCAGTTGAAAAAAGCTGTTTTTATTCTGAGTGAATGGGCACATAATGTCAGTCTGGAAAACGATGAAATTGATAAGGAAAGAGGAGTGATCATCGAAGA
>CAYQPF010000164.1:0-10507 GCA_964419225.1 uncultured Candidatus Cloacimonadota bacterium
CCAAAGTAAACAATTGCAGTTTTTCTTCAAATTCAGCATCGACAGGCTCGGAAGTAGGTGCCTATTCCATTGATGATGATGTCTATACAAATATGGAATTGAATAACTGTATCATCTGGGGAGAAGGGAGTTCACAAATATATGCTTCCTACTCAACTCTGTCCATTAATCACACTTGCTATAATAGCACTGCATTAGGAGGTTGGAACTCTACAATATACGATAGCAATGATAATATCAGTTCTGATCCCTGCTTTGCCAATGCTGTTAATAATGACTTAAGACTGTACAACTATTCCCCTTGTATTAATGAAGGTGACAATGTTTATAATACACTTTCTGAAGATATCAGAGGTGAAGCACGTGTTCAAAGTTCAATAATAGATATGGGTGCTTATGAATATACAGATCTGCTCGATCCGGTAGGAACTACAGTTTATGTAAAATATAATGCCACAGGATCAAATAACGGAACATCCTGGCAGAATGCCTATACCTCATTGCAAACTGCCTTGAATGCCGCAACAACAGGAACACAAATCTGGGTGTCGAAAGGTACATACAAGCCGAGTTCCGATTATGGAATTGGAGGAGGGAGCAGAGCATATCATTTCCGCCTAAAGAACGGAGTCGGGATATATGGTGGGTTTGCCGGAACAGAAAGCTCTCTTAATGCCAGAACAAATCATGGATCTGGTGGAATAAATGAAACAATATTTAGCGGAGATTTAGGTGTTAGCGGTTCATCCAGTGATAACTGTTATCATGTATTTTATCATCCGGCAACTGCTCTGTTAAACAGCTCAGCAGTATTGGACGGGGTCACAATTTGTAATGGAAATGCAAATTACAATACTTCCAACACAAATCACCTCAATTTTGGCGGTGGGATGTACAACAATGCTTCTTCACCCTATTTGCGTAATGTTATCTTTTCCAATAATTATGGAAGATACGGAGGTGGTTTATCTAATCAGAGTAATGCTTCACCTTTGATTAGTAATTGTCTGTTTTACCAAAATTCAGCCTATACTGGTGGTGCTATTCAAAACACGGCATCAGCAAGTCCCACTTTTATCAATACGACCATCGCAAGTAATACTGCTTCCAGTTCAGGAGGTGGTATAAACAACAATACTGACTGCAGTACTGTATTCTATAACAGCATCATCTGGGGTAATTCTGCACCTACAGGTAATCAGTTTAGCCTGAACGGGGGTACAACTACATCAGCCGACTTGAGTTATTGCTGCTATGCAAACGGAACCAATGATGTATATATTGGGGCAGGCAGTTTCAATGTGGCATCTTTATCTACAATAACATCCAACCCAAAATTCATCAATGCTGCAACGATGGATTTCAGGGTGTATGGGAATTCACCTGTTGTAAATGCCGGGTCAAATCTGCAGAGTGCAGAGATATATGATATTTTGGGAAGAGCCAGAATTCAGAATACCAGAGTTGATATGGGTGCTTATGAATGGACTGCCGGAACAGATCCTGCCCTGGATCCTGCCCTCGTAACTCTAAGTAATGGAGCTGCTTTTGTTTCACCTGCATCAAATGCACTCACAGATGCACCTGTTGGACGTTTTGCTTTAAATACAGACGGGCGTAATTGCACTTTGACAGATGTTTCAATTTCACTGACTGGAGATTACACTCAGTTATCTAACTTCAAGCTTTATGAAAGTAATGATAATAGTTTTGATTCGGAGGTAGATATTGTTATTAGCGGTGGTGCAACAAGAAATGCTAATTCTGAAAAGAGAACCCGAACAGACAGGGCATTACTTACTTTTACATCTCTCAACAGACCTTTGACCTCAGTACAAAAGTATTATTTTGTTACTTGTGATGTTGCCGGAAATGCTTCAGGAAGTCTATTTGCTACTCTGGCAAATCAAAACAGTATCACATTTAATGGTGGGATCATTAGTCCAACGTTTACAAATGCGCCTCTTTCATCCGGAACAATTTCTTTCCATCCTCCTGTACTAACATTGTCACAAAACACTTTGCCAAGTTTCGGCTCAGTCTTGATCAATAGTGATTCATCTTTACAGAGTTATACAGTGTCAGGGATAAATCTCTTATCAGATGTCACTATTTCAGCACCTCCAGGTTTCACACTTTCGACAGGAAGCAGAAGCACTATGATCAGAGAAAACAATCGAATTCGTGAAGATCTTTCACAAGTAGTCCTAACTCCGATTAATGGTGTACTGGCTTCTACTATTCTCAATGTAGTATTCCATCCGGTTAGTGAGGGAGTATATTCCGGAAATATTACTCATAATACCCTTTATGCAAGCTCAAGTAATGTAGCTGTTACCGGAACAGGTATCATTGTATCTCCACAGGTGATAACCAATTCTGTGAATAATATAACTTTTAACTCTGCGATTTGCGAAGGCAACGTTGTCACTGGAAACGGATATCCTGTAACATCCAGGGGATTTGTATGGAGTAACACAGCTAATCCTACACTTGAGTCACATACAGGTTTAGTTACCAATGGAACAGGCACAGGAACATTTACCTCAACTCTAAGTGGATTACTTTCTTCCAGAACGTATTATGTAAGGGCTTTCGCCAGTAATGTAGCTACGACTGCTTATGGAACAGAGTTTCAATTTACTACATTATCCAGGACTGTATTTGTTGACTGTAGCAAAGCAGATAACAGCGGGGATGGAAATTCCTGGCTGAATGCCAAGAAATCATTGCAAATTGCCTTGCAAGAGCCACTTGTAGCAGGTGATCAGATTTGGGTAGCCAAGGGTACTTATTACCCGAACTCGACTTGGGATCTGCCGAATGAAGATTCCAGAAATGCACATTTCCGACTTTTGAACGGTGTGAAAATCTTTGGAGGTTTTTATGGAACGGAGAATTCGGTTGATCAAAGAAGTTCTTTCGGGCAAACTGAAGCTAACGAAACTATCCTTAGTGGTGATATCGGTTTGATTGGAAACAATACTGACAACTGCTATCATATTATCTATAATCCTGACCACAGTATTACTTTACCAGCAACAGAATTGAATGGTTTTACGATATCAAATGGAAAAGATGAAGTTAGTGGGGGTGCAGGAATGTGCTTATACTCAGCAACGCTTCACCTCGAAAATCTTATTTTCTACTCAAATTCGGCTAATGGTGAAGCTGGAGGTGGAGGGTTGTATTGCAATCAAGGAACACTCTCTCTGAAATCTGTTAAATTTATCAATAACACCAGTTTGTACAATGGAGGAGGAGCTTCCCTTACTTCTTCTTCAGCAACAATGTCTGAAGTTGAGTTCGTTTCCAATTCTGCTTATAGTTGCGGGGGACTAAACTTAGAGTTTGGAAATACGACATATATTTCCGATGCAATCTTTACTTCCAACCATTCTGAGAACACTGATGCAGGGGCAATTGGCACCAATAATAACGACTTAGTTCTTACAAACTGCCTTATTGCCAATAATACCTGTAACAGATACGGAGCAGGTTTGTTCTTCAATTCAACTGAAGAAACTCAAACAATCCTGACCAATGTCACGATTACGGGTAATACCTCTTCAAACAAAGGGGGGGGGATCACTTTTAGCTCTGATAATTCTTCTTCATCTTTGGATATGAATAACTGTATTTTATGGGGCAATACTTCTCTAATTGAAGGTAATGAAATCTACATTTCAAATTCCGGTGTTTCAACAATGAATTATTCCTGTTACGGAAATGAACCCGGTGATCTTAGTATTGAACCGGGTACCCTGATTACCTCGAACAACAATATCACAGCTAATCCTATGTTCAGAGAATCAGAAATCTCAGATTACAGTTTATTGGGAATTTCGCCTGCAGTTAATAGCGGACTTAATGCTTATAATACTTTTCCCTCTGATTTGAGAGGATTTGCACGGATTCAGAATACTACTATCGATATGGGTGCTTATGAGTGGACTGAAGGAACCGACTTACCCTATTTAGCACAAATCACATTCCAGAATGGTGGAGTTTACACTCCTCAGGTAACAAATGGTTTTACGAATCAATCACTGGGACGTTTTTCCCTGCAGACCGATGGATTTTCAGCAGGATTTAACTCTTTAGTAATCAAACTTACCGGAGATTTTAGTGGAAAATCAAATTACCGGCTTTGGGAAAGTTCAGATGATTCCTATAATCCGGAATCAGATCAAATGATATTAACTACAGGAGTTATCAGAGAAAGCAGTTTGCCTGCAACACGTTCAGTATTGAATAAGAGGAAAGAAGCTACACGTGATCTAACTGCATATCTTGATTTTATCGGTCTCGACAGGACGATAACCAATGTGGGTAAGTACTACTTCCTTACTTGTGATGTGGCTTCTTCAGCAACAGGAAGCCTGATGGCTGTAATTGAAAACAATGCCGGTTTCACGTTTACAAATGGCATAATAAATGAAACTATTTTGAATGCTCCTCTTGTCTCAGCTCCAATAGTCTTTATCCCCCCTGTTATAACTGTACCGGAACTGTGTTTGCTCAATTTTGGAGAGGTCCCGTTAAATAATTCATCAGAACCGCAAAGCTATATTGTATCAGCCACAGGACTACAATCTGACCTTGTTATAGCTGCACCAGGGGGATTTCTGATATCTCTGAATGAATTTGCCCCGGAGTTTACTTCTGAAATAGTCTTATCACCAATTAATGGAATTGTGGATTCTACCCGCATCTATGTGATTTTTAAACCCGAAAGTGCGTTTACTTACGCTGGATACATCACTCATCACAGTCAAAATGTAGATTATATGGCGATTGTATCTTTGGGCGGAACAGGTACAACAGAGTTAACTGCTCCCCAAAACCTTACGATCAGTTTGATGTATGGTACTTTGATAATGGACTGGGATGATGTTCCCAATGCGATCTCTTACAAAATATTTTCATCTGACAGCCCGAATGGAGAATATACCTTTGTAGAATCAGTTAACACTTCGTTCTGGCTTCATTGGATTGAAGGCAACCGGAAATTCTTCCGTGTAAAGGCATCCACGAATTAATTCGTGTTAAACAAACATGCCTGTTATGAATCATTTGAGCATAGAGAAATTATTTAATTTCTCTATGCCCCTTTAACCCGGATATTGCAGTAGAGGTTTGCAAACTGAGTCGAAGATCATGTTACTTTAGGGCTAGCAATAGAACGAGGTTATATAATAAATATATGGTGAGTGAGATTGTAAGTCTCTCAAAATCTCTTTCTCTAAATCTCTCCTGGCCACTACCTACTGGCCACTGCTCACTGAAAAAGCTTCAGTCAGATTATAAAGATCTACTCCAATATTCGGGTTTAACCCAAGTTGCTTTGGAAAATTGAGCAAAAAAGAGGACAATGGACTGAGAATCCATTAAAAAGCCCAGCTTTGACGAAATGTTGCTTATCCTGTCTATCCTGTACATCGATGCCAATTATTTCTCTTTGATTTAATTTAATTGGGCGAGCCGCCCAATCTCCCGGAGGGAGAAACTTGTAATTGACAAAAGAAGTATGCTTTGTTACTATCGAAAAAATGGAGGAAAAATGGGAATCATTTCTTTAGGAATATCATTGATAGCTTTACTGCTGACCTTAATAGCCTTTATCCCCTTATTGGGTTGGCTAAACTGGATTTTCATTCCCTTTTCGGTTTTATCTCTGGTCGTGAATATAATTTTCAGATACATGGATTTAGGACTAACCAACCTGGCAAAAGCCGGTATGACTATTTCGATTGTGGCAATCTTAATTGGTGTATTCCGGTTAAGTTTATTCTGGGGAATACTATAATCAATTATTAATTATAAATTATTAATTATTAATTGGAGAGAAATAATCCTCCAAGATAATCTGTGCATTTTTTGCTCTTGACAATCCATCTGATCAGGATTAATGCTAATTTGTTAGGTATAAGTGTTTGAAAATAATGTTAAAAATTAATGGAATGGACAGGAAAATGAAAGTATTTGATCATTATAACGAGGAAATTAAAACTTTATGTAAAGAGAATAAAGTCAAAACGCTGTTTGCATTTGGCTCTGTATTGACAGAGAATTTTAAGGCAGACAGTGATATTGATCTTTTGGTGGACATTGATGAAACAGATCCATTTGCTTATACAGATCATTATTTTGCTTTAAAATTCAAACTTGAAGAGTTGTTTAAAAGACACATTGACCTTCTTGAAGAAAGAGCTATATGCAATCAGTACTTTAAAGAAGAATTAAATAAAACAAAAGTATTACTCTATGGCTGATAGGTTTCTATTGAAGTTATTTGGGCAGTTATTATTAAAGATTTACCTGTGTTATTGGAAGAAGTCAAAAGAATTATTAACGAAAAGGAATGACAAGAGTCACCTAATCTCATAAAAAACCAGTAGAGACAGGGCATGCCCTGTCTTGAGAGGTGCTATTTTGTTGAGGATAATATGAATAAATTTAAGAAACAGCAGATGCTGGAAGATTTTGATTTTCTGATCAAAACACTGGAAGAAGTACACCCGAATTTATATGCCTATGTTGATGAAGCAGAAACCAGAGCCAGATACCTGGAAATCAAAGAATCCTTTGTTGAGGATATGACTGTTATAGATTTTTATCGAAAAGTGGGAAAATTAATAGCCGGATTCAAAGATGGACACACTCATGCCTATTTATCAGCACCTCTGATCGATATGAAGAATTTCAAGTACCTGCCACCGGATATTGCTTTTATTGAGGGTAAAGCAATTGTCACGCATGATAATTCCCATACTTTTAAGAAGAATGATCAAATATTGGCAATCAATGATATCAACATGGAAGAAATATATGAAAAGATCCTGACTTATATTTCCGGCGAAAAGGACACTTTTCGTAATGTACTTGCAGGTTTTTGGCTCAACTTTCTTCTATACATTGTATATGGTTTTGAATCACCTTTCAAAATTAAATATAAAAGTGGGGAAGAAGTATCTGAAGTTATGGTTGAAGGTTTAACGAACTCAGATTTAAAAGAGTTAGCAAAAAATGCTCCTGAAAGTAATAAGACAAACAAAGAAACCTTTAAAATTGAAGATGGAATCGGCATTCTCACTATCCCCAGTTTCGCCCATTATAATGAGGATGAACAGACTTTCTGCAATTTCATTGATTCCAGTTTTTTGGAAATGAGAGAGCATAAACCCTCAAAACTGATTATTGATGTCAGAGACAATGGCGGTGGTACATCCCAGATGGCAAAATACCTCATCCATTTCCTCACAGCAAAACCAATAAAAGTTTTTGACAGATATTTATGGAAAAACAGTCAACAGGTACAGACTGTTCAACTCGGTAATGTTAAGAAAAATCCAGGTAACAACTCCTATCAGGAAGCTTATGATTATTTTCAAAGTGTCCCTCTGGGCGAATGTTTTGAAATAAATTGTGAAACTGAAACAAGTCAGAGACCTGCAGATCTAATTTTCAAGGGAGATTTAATTGTCTTATCTGATGGTATGTGTTTTTCGACAACAACCAGCTTTCTGGCTATTATCAGAGATTATCAGCTAGGAAAAATAGTGGGAACTGTCCCAGGTGGAATTCCCAATTGTTATGGGGATATCCATGGTTTTACACTTCCACATACCAATATCGGCTTCGCTGTTTCCCAAAAGTATTTTATCAGACCCTTAGGCAATGAATCAGACAACGATTTGACCCCGGATTATCTTGTAGAACAGACTGCAGAAGACAGAGCAAAGAGTGTGGATACAGTGCTGGAATTTGCGAAAAGACTATGAGGTAATGCTTACAAACCGATATCCTTTACTTTTTAGATTATGAATAATAGGTTTCAGTGCCTGAATTGATGCCTCCCTATTTTTATACATCACATGCATCAGGATTATTGAACCTGGTTGTATATTCTTGCTGATATAATCTGTCATTTTAATCGGATCGTGCATCAATTCTGGTTTGGAGTCAGGTTCTAGTGACCATGTGACTGTTTTTCTATGTGTTTTGTGCAGATACCAGGGTAAAATCAACAGCTTTTTACAAAAAGGAGGACGAAAGGAGATCTCCCCTAAATAACCAGCTTCACGTATCAAATTGTCAGTTAGTGTTATCTCTTTTTCAATACTCTGAGGTGATCTAAAAATCATCATCTTATGCGAATAAGTGTGATTTCCAATGGCATGACCAGCCTGAACAATTTTTCTGGCAAAAGCCATACTACTACTTATTTCCTGGCCGGTAAGATAAAAGGTTGCTTTAATATTTTCATCGGCCATAATTTTAAGAATACGATCGGTATTCTCAGGAGTAGGGCCATCATCAAAAGTCAGAGCAACGACTTTTTCTGTGGTATCCAGTTTGTAAACAATCCTGTCAAAGAATTGAAAGGTACGGGAATTAATCAATTTGTAAAGAATAAACAAGGAAAGTACAAGCAGAACCAGCATCAAAGCAAATTTATAAATTTTTGGCATATTCCTTTCTCCCTGATAAAAGAAATGAGGCCATTTACCACCATCGCAGCAAATGACCTCAACGTCTCTATCATTAATAATTGATAATTAATAATTAATAATTACTTAAACATTTCCATCCCCGAAAAATCACGGTACAGATCGAATTTTGCCAATACTTCTGTATCGAGTTCGTTGGTGGACTCTGTAACTATTCTGGCTAACAGTTCACCCAGTCCTGGTCCAAGCATAAAGCCCTGTCCGCACATTCCCACTGCGTTTACATAGTTGGGAACTTCTTTGGTGACACCCACGATAGGGAAGCCGTCGGGAGTCATGGGATACTGACCTCGCCACGTACGTCTAACCTTAAGATTGCCGAGTTTGGGATAGATCGCCAGCATTCTCTTGGAGATCATCGGCAGGAATTCTGAAGTAGCATCGTCATCTGTTCCCCAGATCGGAGGATCGGGTGTGATACAAAAAACAACCTGACCTTCGTTATTCTGGTAGAAATAGAAGTTTTTGGAACCCTTACCTGGTCTCATATCGATGACCATCGGTTCGAAGAATCTCTTAGCCGGATCAGTAATAGCTGCCTCATGACAGTCAGGCTCTACCGGAACATCTATCCCTGCCAAAGCTGCAATCTGTTTGCCGTAATTTCCGGCACAATTGACTACCCATTTGCTTGAGTAGGTTCCCTTGTCTGTGACAACTTCTGTTATGATGTTATCCTTTTTTACAAAATCCAGAACATTCTCGTTGAACTTATATTCTGCACCGAAATCTATACTCTTGAAGAAAATGGCATTCAAAGACAATAAAGGAGAACAACTTCCATCCTCGGGTGAGAAGGTAGCACCTCTGAGTCCTTCCATATTAATGCCGGGCACTAATTTCTGATATTCTTCAGGACTGAGCCATTTTATATTCAAACCGAAAGAGTGTTGAACTTTCATTAAATCTTTCAGTTTCTTTTCATCTTCATCATTATAAGCCACATAGCTGTAGCCATTGGACATCCAGCCGATATCATCCCCATATTTCTCATGCCAGGTAGAAAAAATTTCGATACTTCTCATGCAGGTAGTGATCTTGCCTCTGTCGGAATGAGTCGCTCTGACTCCCCCGATCGCCTTCTTGTTATTACCCTGACCAGGTGCAGCCAGACTCTCAAGTACCAGCACCTTCAACTTCTTCTCTGCCATATATAAAGCAGCCGGAACACCAACGGAACCAGCACCGATTATTATTACATCATATGTGTTGCTCATGTTTACTCCTCCACCTGTCCGTCAGCGAATTTACCAAGGGGAACTTCTATAAAGACCGGCCTTCTCGTATTGGGAATCACATTCTCGATGGGAATTCCTTCTTCTCTGAAGATCTGCTTGATCATAACTTCACAAGTCTTGCTTCCACATGGGCCCATACCGGAACGGGTGATAGCTTTGATCTGATTCAGGTCGTTCAAGCCTTTACGGATAAGCTTTCTGACATCACCGACAGTCGTTCTCTCACATAGGCAGATCATGGCATCATCACTGGTCTTAGCCGGAATGATCGGAGTCTCCATAGCCTTGCTGACTTCTGCTTCCTGAATAATAAAGGAAACGATCTGTTTGGCTATGCTTCTGGGTGCTCTTACCCTTACCAACTGTGTTCTCAAATTCTTGTTGCTGACAACATCTGTAACTTCCAACTCAGCCAGGAAATTACCATCTATATCCACTGCTTTGACTTTATCACCTTTGGCTATTTTAACATTAAAGACTTCATAAGGGAGAGATACTATTGGGAATTCTTTATCTTTGCGGTAATCCACTAAAGTAATGGCTAAGCCCGGGCAGATTGTAACACATTTACCACAGCCGATACAGGAACCATCATACTTGGGATGACTCATGATCGGGTCACCTATCATATTGATGGAATTTGTCGGGCAGACCGTACTGCATGGGTTGCAGGGGATTTCCTGCAGGCAGTTGATGATCGGCATACCGCCTTTTTACCTTTCAGGATACATAGTCTGGATGAACCTACCGGGATGA